>JBAZLE010000009.1:0-26446 GCA_041650455.1 Thermoplasmatota archaeon
CTACAAGAGGTGAGATGGTTTTTCTCAGAATAGGTTAGATCGTACAGCTGTGACTCAAGTTCAAGGTGGTGGTTTTTGTTCTGATACAGTACTCTGATTGAATGATGGGTTGCATTCTCCGCCCAACAGGGGGTATCAAAATGAAGGGACAGGTCGATTGGTTGGTTCGCTGCAGCTCCGTCGTGGATGATAGAACCAAGGGAAAGCTCCTGACGAAACGACCATGCATCGTTCCACCACTCATCAGATTCAGCGGAAACCTGCAGGGAGCAGACCTGAAAAAGGAAGATTCCTACGAGGAGGGAAACCCGGATTGATTTTGTTAGCATCGCAGCGAAGAAACCCCCATGTTCATTTAATATCGACCTCTCTGAATAATTATTCTGTGCTATTATATTATTCTTTTTACACGAAAAAAAACAAAAAATCAGATGATCCGGCCTTTTTTAATGACGGTTTCAACCAGATTCACCCCGAAATGATAGGGAAGGAACTGATGGTTCGGACAATCCAGGATGAGAAGGTCTGCCTGTTTACCAGGCTCGAGGCTACCGATGACCTGCTGCATCCCGATGGCACAGGCGGCGTTAAACGTCGCAGCCGTGATCGCTTCTGCAGGAGTCATCTTCATCTGCAGACACGCAAGCTGGATGACCAGCTGCATGTTCTCCGTCCAACAGTTCGGGTTGAGGTCTGTCGCAAGTGCAACAGGGACACCAGAGGCGATGATTTTTCGCGCAGGGGCATACCGCTGCATCATCAGACAAAAAGGGGTGCCAGGGAGAAGAACGCCGATGACCTGTTGCCGCGCCATTGCTTGTAACCCCGCTGCCGAGGACCGCAAAAGATGGTCCGCACTGATCGCGCCAACCTCTGCAGCAAGCGCTGCGCCTCCAGTGTTTACGATTTCATCCGCATGCACCTTTGGAATCAGACCCTGCTGTTTACCTGCATTAAGGATTCTTCTGGCCTGGGGAACCGTATATGCTCCTTTCTCACAGAACACATCGCAGAACTGCGCCAGACCCGCCGCCTTCGGAAGCATCTCGGTAAGAATCGTCTGAATATAGTCTTCTGGCCGTTGCTCCTTTGGGATCGCATGCGCGCCAAGGAACGTCGACACCAGACTCATCGGATGCCTCTTCTGAAGTTGTTTCTGAACCTTCAGGAGCTTCAGCTCAGTACTCACATCAAGCCCATACCCGGTTTTCGCCTCACAAGTTGTCGTTCCATGCTGCAGCATCCTATCAAGACGTTTCTGACTCTGCTGCAACAGCTGCGTCGCAGAAGCTCTCCGCGTCTGCTTGACGGTGTAGAAAATCCCCCCACCACGCCTCAGTATCTCCATGTACGGGACCCCTGCGAGCTTCAAGTCCAACTCAAACTCACGAGACCCTGCAAACACCACATGGGTATGCGGGTCGACAAACCCAGGCATGACAAGTTTCGATGAGGCGTCAATCACGATCTCTGCCTGATATCGAAGGTGTCTGCCCACGTCCACAATCAGACCATCCCGGATCGCAACAGACCCATGTTTCACCACCCCAAGGTTCTTCATCTGCTTCCAAATCCGAGGTGCCTTGGGTCCCTGTAACGTGAGCAGTTCACCAGCATTTTTGATCAGAAGATCAACTGATTTCATAGGAGGTGCCCAAATAGTTAAATGAAGGACTCTTGATTAAGGTTTACGGTGAGTAGTAATGGCACGACTGATTGAATGTGTTCCGAATTTCAGTGAAGGGAAAAACAAGCAGACGATCGATACGATCCATACCCTCATAAAAAACCACACGGAGGTGACGCTCCTGGATTTCAGCCCAGACGCGGACCACAACCGCACCGATGTCACCCTAATAGGACCCCCAGAGGCAGTCAAAGCAGTCGTCTTGGAGATCGCCCTGAAATGCGTCGAGCTCATCGACATGAACAAACACAAGGGGGAGCATCCACGCATGGGAGCAATCGACGTGGTCCCGTTCATCCCCATCACCGAGGTTGGGATGAGTGAATGCATCCAGCTTGCCAATGACTTTGCCAAGGAATTCTCAGAGAAAACCAACGTCCCCTGCTATTTGTACGAGGAGGCAGCGAAACGAGAAGACCGACGAAACCTTGCTGACGTCCGACGAGGGGAATACGAAGGACTTAAAACAGAAATCGGGAAAAATCCTGACAAAATCCCTGACTACGGCCCAAACAAAATCCATCCGACAGCAGGAGCAACCGCGGTCGGTGCACGCTTTTTCCTCATCGCGTTTAACGTCAACCTTGGGACAACCAACCTTAGGGTTGCTGACCAAATCGCAAAAGTAGTGCGCCACAGCAGCGGAGGCTACCGATATGTTAAAGCAAAAGGATTTGAGATCAAAGAGAAAGGAATCGTTCAGGTGTCGATGAATCTGACGAACTACCAGAAGACCTCCATTTATCGGGTCTTTGAGACCATAAAGAACGAAGCAGAACGATACGGGGTATCGGTCATCAGCAGCGAGATAGTAGGGTTACTGCCACTGGAAGCAGTCGTGGATTCTTTGAATCATTACCTCCGTCTTGAGAAGTTCACCGTCGACCAGGTGCTCGAAAAACGTCTGATTGAGATAAAAAAGTGATGCCTATGACAAAACTCGTCAAACAAAATATCAAAATGTTCCTCGATGAGCTTGCCTCCGACAGCCCTGCGCCAGGTGGGGGGAGTGTCGCCGCCCTATCAGGGGCGCTCGGCGCGGCGCTTTCCTCGATGGTCTGCAATCTCACCAGAGGGAAGCAAGGCTATGAAACTGTTCAAGACGAGATGACAGAATTGCTTCAGAAAAGCGAAGCACTCCGCCAGGACCTCACCGACCTCATCGATAAGGATACCGATGCCTTCAACGAGGTCATGAAAGCACTGAAACTCCCCAAAGAAACAGAGGAGCAAAAAGCACAGAGAAAAAACGCTCTGCAGACCGCATTCAAACAAGCCGCAGAAATACCGCTGGAGACCGCACGAAAATGCCTCCAGATCCTAGATGTCGCACACATCGTCGCTAAGAAAGGAAACAAAAACTCGATTACCGACGCAGGTGTTTCCGCGTTACTCGCACAAACCGGTGTGCAGGCTGCGATGCTCAACGTCCGCATTAATCTGAGCTCTATCAAAGACGAAGACTATGTTTCGCAGGTGACCACGGAGCTACAGGAACTCCTCCAAGACACGATGCAAAAATCAGCTGAGATACTGGTGATCGTTGATCAAAATCTCTGAGTATGCAAGGTTGGCCACCAATGGGCATCGCACCTAAGGATCTGTATGAACGTTTATTCGGTGTGTTTGGGCTTCAACAGTGGTGGCCGGTCGATAAAACATATCATCAGAAACACCATAGCGACCCTCGTTTTGAGATCATCATTGGAGCGATTCTCACGCAGAATACCGCTTGGACGAACGTAGAAAAAGCCCTAGGGAACCTCAAAAAACAACACATCTTCACCAGTCATGCGATTGCACAGATCGCGGTAGAACACCTCAAACTCATGATTCAACCTTCCGGGTTCTTCAACCAAAAAGCCCACCGCCTCAAATGGTTCTCCTCGTATCTTGAAAACCAGTACGGAGGGGATCTC
The DNA here is from genome assembly GCA_041650455.1 of Thermoplasmatota archaeon. Classification (GTDB taxonomy): domain Archaea; phylum Thermoplasmatota; class E2; order DHVEG-1; family DHVEG-1; genus SM1-50. Next base: position 3,607 of record JBAZLE010000009.1, read on the forward strand.
CAGATGTTTTTTTCACGAGACACAAGAGAAATCCGCGATGAGTTACTCTTATTACCTGGGATTGGCCCAGAAACTGCGGATTCGATGCTGCTGTACGCAGGGGATCATCCGGTGTTTGTGGTGGATGCATACACGAGACGAATCTGCCATCGGCTCCCGTATCCCATAGAAAGCGATTCCTACGAGGTGATTCAAGATTTTTTTGATAGCAGCCTGAAATCGTCCATTGGAAAAGAAGAACGAATCCCTATCTACAAAGAATTCCATGCGCTGCTCGTTCAACTCGCAAAACAGTACTGCTGGAAGAAAAAACCCGCTTGCGACACCTGCCCGCTTACCACCCTATGCGAGAAGCTCCTCTAGTTTGTTGCGTAAGACCTCCGCAGGGATATCAGGAAGCGAAATCAGCTGAGAATTCCCCACCTGGCCTTTGCCTGAAGGTTTGACTTTGATGAACCCCGCTAGTTCGATTTCCTTCAGATAATTCCAGAACATCGTATGTGCCCGTGCATCCTCAGCATACTCCTCGCAGGTGATCGCGTAGGTCTTCTCTACTTCCCCCGTGTTTGCGTACGCGGTCCCCTCCTTCTGCAATCGTTTGGCTATCGAAAGCAACGTCAGTAACTGATGCTTCCCAAGGTTCCGTAGTTTGGTTTCTGTGACCACCGAGTAGGTCTCTGCTTTTGCGGCACGCACATGTTCAGGTGTCACCTGTTTGACGTGTTTCTCATCTGCGTACATCCCTGCTTTCCAGAGCAGTTCGATGCAGAATCGTGCGTCTCCATAGTCACTGGCGATGTCTGCAATCAAATCGATGCTTTCCGCCCGGACGGTGTTTGCATGAAACGCAAGCTCGACCCGTTGTCGTATGATATCATACAGCTCATCACGGGTGTATTTCTCCAGAGTGATGGTAGTGCTGCGTTTAAACGTGCTGAGCGCTGCTTCCTCCAGATCGGTGAGCACATCCTTCTGCGAAATCATAATCACCGACACAGTCGTCCCTGTTTTTGTAGTCTCGTCATTAAACCGGGTGAGATCATAAATGAGATTGGACCCACCTTTTTTTAACAGAGCGTCGACCTCATCAAGGACAAGCAGGAGGTGCGATTCTTTCCGCACCAGGTGCGTCCGAAGAACCTCCAGCATCTCCTGCACAGAGAAGCCTCGGTCAGGAAATCGTGCATCAAAATGATTTAACACCCCAAGGAGGACCATCGCATCGGTGGACCGTTTGCGACAATTGATATGAACGTACTCGAGGATCTTGCCTTGTTTTCGTGCGATTTGAACAAGCGACTGACAGAAATATTTCGCCATCGCGGTTTTGCCAGTCCCGACCGGCCCGCGAATACACGCATTTTGGGCGGTATTGACAAAAACCGGTTTGAACATCTGAGCAAGTCGTTTCAGCTGCTCCGTTCGATGGGGGAGCTCGCTGGGGACATAATCAAAATCCAGGACGTGAAGGTCTTTGATGACGGATGAGGAGAACAACTCATCTTCAATAATACTACCCATACCCCACGGTAATATCTCCTCTTCATATAACTTTATCTTCTCCGAGGGATAAAGATTATACGCCGGTACGATATTGTGATTGCTTACCATGGGAGATGAACCTGCAGCAGGAAAATCAATTGAGTTTCTGAAACGCACGTTTCAGACCTATTATGCATCCAACAGAATTGAACTGCCGGACCGGTTTGGACGCAGGGAATTTGCTTTTCTGCTGTTCAACGGCAAAGGGATGATACGCCACCTGGGTTTCGAGAAACGGGAGCTGGTATGGAAGTTCCTTGCGGAGCGCGCCCCCCGACACGCCTATTATTCCTCAGCGTATTATCAGCACCCGGATGCAGCGAAAATGCAGGACAAGGTCTGGATGGGTGCAGAACTCATCTTCGATCTGGATTCCGATCATTTACCGAATGCAGAACGCATGGGGTATGTCGAATCGCTGCTCGAAGTGAAAAAAGAATTTATCAAACTGGTTCATGAGTTTTTACTTGGGGATTTTGGGTTTCAAGAGAAATACCTGGATCTGTATTTCAGTGGGGGGCGAGGGTATCACTGTCATGTGAAGGACCCAGCAGTCCTTGATTTGGACAGCAATGAACGACGAGAGATCGTTGATTACATCACTGGACGTGACCTGCAGGATTCGCTTATCTTCCATGAGCAAGTGACGAGCCGGAAAAGCTATGGAGGCCATTCGTTTGCCAGCGGAAAAAGCTTGAAGATGCCGACCCCTGACCAAGAGGGATGGAAAGGGAGGATCAGTAGAGGGATTATTGACCTGGTCAATGAAATTACCAAAAGTGAGAATCCCGAGGAAAAACTACAGGAATACGGGGTGAGCGCGCGTGACGCAGAACGCCTGGTCCAAGAGCTCTCAGAGGACCGGGTGAGACGGATAAAAGACGGCTTGTTAGACCAGTCGAAGACCATCCGGAAGTTTTTTCTTAACCGTGCGTTGCGGAAAACAGCAGTCTCTCTCAGCGCAGGGGAAACCGATGAACCTGTGACCTGTGATGTGAAACGACTCATTCGATTACCCGCATCACTACATGGAAAAACGGGGTTGAAAGTGGTGAAAATCGAGGTGGATGACCTGAAGGATTTCGACCCCCTCCAGGATGCAGTCATCCTACCGGAAGACCCAGTACAGATTGCTCTGCAACGAGCGGTGACCGTTGAAATGAAAAATCAGACATACCACTTAAACGAAGGGACACAGGAAGTTCCAACCTACCTTGGGGTCTTTCTGATAGGGCGAAAAGAGGCGACGCTCCAGTAACACGGCCAATTTTTTTTACTAGACACCGGTAGCTATATAAAGGAGAGAAAATAATAAAATAATAACCTTGTTTCAATCTGGAAAGGCTTTATGAGAAAAATCACGATCAGTCTGTCTATCATCGTCATTGGAATGCTTCTTGTTCCAGCAACCTCGTCATTGTCTTCAGGGGGAACCATTCATGGTACTGCGGTGCTCCAAACCGTGCGTGAGCAACGGTTGCGAGAGTTACATAACAACCTCCAGGTAGGAACCACCTCTGAGTTGTACCGCTCCTATGACGAAATGACGGAAGATTTGCAACGTCTTGCGACGAACTATTCTCAAATCATGTCATTGACGTCCCTAGGGAAGACCCACGAGGGGAGAGACCTTTGGTTGGTGAAAATCTCTGATAATGTTTCCCAGGAGGAGAACGAGCCCGGGGTCCTGTTCATGGGTGCTCATCATGGGAACGAAAAACCAAGTTACGAGGTCTGCTTGTTCTTTATTGAATACCTGCTTAAAGAGTATACAAATTCCAGTCTGCCTGAGGTACGGGATGCGGTGAACAGCACACAAATCTATGTCATCCCAATGGTCAACCCAGATGGTGTGGAGGCAGGGACACGAAAAAACCGGGCTCCTAACCATGGTTCTTTTGGACGAAAAACAGAAATCACATCGATTGGGGTGGATCTGAACAGAAACTATGGGTATCGCTGGTTCCGCTATTTCCTGCTGATCCCGTTCTATGGGAGAGCAACCAGTTTCTTTGATAGAAGTGAAGCGTATCGAGGAACGCAGCCGTTTAGTGAAAACGAAACACAAGCTATCAAACAGTTTATGCAGACCCATGAGATTACCCTGTCACTCTCCTATCATACATATGGGGGATTCATCCTGTATCCATGGGGATATACGATCCTTCCTCCGAAAGACCGGCTTATTTTTATTTCAATAGGAGAAAATATCTCACGAATCAATGACTATATCTGGTCTCAATCAGTGTATTTGTATCCCACGGTGGGTGATGCCTGCGACTGGATGTATGCAACCTATGGAGTCTATGCGTTTACGATTGAACTGGGGGAGAGTTTTGCTCCCGATGATCCCGTCCTTTTACAAGAGATGTGTCTGAATCATACGACCGTGAATCTGTACGTCTGCCAGCGCGCCGTATCCTTATAAAAAAAAAGGGATGCTGTTACACGAATCGGATGCCCTCGAGGTTGAAGGGAGCTGCAGTGTTCATGTTCAGCCGCTTGTGAATCGTCGATGAGAGATCCACACATTTTGATTCTTCACCATGCCCAAAGATGACCCGTTCCGGACGTGGCGACATATTGTTGATGAACCCGACCAGCTGCCTCCGATCGCTATGACCAGAGAACCCATCGCAGGTCTCGACGTTCATCTCAACAGGTAAGCTAACGATAGTGCCTCCGACATTCATCGGGACTTCCTTTGCACCGCGTTGAATCCGCCGACCGATCGTGCCCTCTGCCTGGTATCCGACGAAGACAAGCGTGTTCTTAGCATCACCGGACCAGTGCTTGAAATACTCCATGACCGGCCCACCGTTCATCATACCACTGGTTGCAAGCACCACGCAGGGGTCCTTGTCCGCAAGGATTTTATCCCGCATTTCTCCGCTATCGACGCGTTTGAAAATCTCGGATAACAACGGGTTATCCCCCTGTTGGAATATCTGTGTTCGAAGTTTGTTGTTCAGATACTCCGGGTATGCGGTATGAATCGCGGTTGCCTCCCAGATCATCCCATCAAGATACACCGGGACCTCAGGGATCTCTTTCATCTTCACCAGGCTTTCCATGACAATCATGACCTCCTGGCTTCGCCCGACCGCGAACACCGGGACAAGGACTTTGCCTTTTTTCTTCATCGATGTCCGAATGATGTCTTTGAGCCGGTCTGTCGCCTCTTTTCTGCTTGGTTGGAAGTCGTCATGCCCCCCATAGGTTTATTCGAGGACGAACGCCTCCGCGCGGGGGAAATGGTTGATCGCAGGGTTGAATAACCAGGTGCGTTCGAACTTGATATCACCTGAGAAGGCAATATTATACAAGCCGTCTCCGATGTGGAAGTGACAAATCGAAGAGCCAAGGATATGACCCGCGTTATGGAAGGTGAGTCTGATGTCGGGGGTGATATCAGTCGTATCCCCATAGCCCATGACGATACAATGTTTGATCACATCGCGAATATTCTCAGAAGAGTACGGAACCTTCTTCGCATCTGCTGCCGCGACCTTGATGTAATCCATCTGCAGTAGGGTCATCAGGTCCCGCGTCGGTGGCGTACAATAGATAGGACCATCATAGCCATACTTGTATAAGATAGGAACAATCCCGCAATGGTCAAGATGAGCATGGGTGATGACCACCGCATCGATTTTCTCCAAGGGCAAGACCTCAGGTAGATGAATATACGGAGATCCATTATTCTCCGCGGAGACATCCACACCACAGTCGATGAGCACCTTGCTATCCTGCGTATGTAACATGGCGCAAGACCGACCGACCTCACGGAACCCGCCCAGGGCGATCATACGGATGTACTTCTCACCGGTGGAGGCGCCACGGTGGATCTTCCTGCCGATCTTCCGGAGGATATCCTTGCGTTCATCGCTCATCGAACGGAGGTACCCGCGGATCTCCTGCACGGTCTTTGATTGAATCGGCGGTGCTCGTACGATACTGGGCGCCCAGTTGATCTTTTTACGTATCTCGTTTAACAGTTGGCCTTCCCGCCCAATCGCCGCACCAGGTTTCAATGCCTCAATAGTTACCTCGCCAACGTCTGGTTGGAAATAGATATTTGTTATCTCCGCTTCTTTGGGGATAATCTGGCGTATTTTCTTTTCTGCGATGTCGATATCCGTCAGCACAGAAGGGTCAGGACGCACCACAATACGTTTCTGCAGACTCTTTGCCATATTTTTGACTAAATCCTTATTGTTGGCAAATTTGTCAGGTGTTTTTGTGTAAATAACTAGAAGCGCGCCTTCGAATTCGACTTCGGAGATGTCAACACTTGCTGGTATAGAGCCTCTTATCTTGCCTCGAATTTCTGCGAGAACATCATCAACGGTCATAATCTACCCTTTTTAACGCTTGTAAAACGAACCTTAAACATTTCTTTATCTTGTAAGAATCCTTAGAAAGTATGGATTACTACTTCCCCATCTTTTGTAAACGTTTTTTCAGATCATCTTCCGGTATCATCCTAAACTCTTTCTCGGTAATCACTGCCACATCAGCCCCGTTACCAGAAGCAGAGTCTCGGCCCATTGCAGCAGTAACCGCCCGTAACGCAAGATCAATACCTTCATTGATGGTCATATCATCATGATACGAATCTTCCAAAACACCAAATGCATAGGGTGATCCTGAACCACCAGCAGTATATTTATCAGGAATAGAACCACCTGCTGCATCCAATGAATAGACATGTCCTCCGGTGGAATCCCACCCGCCAAGAATCAGTTGGACGTAGTAGGGATAGAACTTCCGGGAATTTAAGATATTAGACATGAGTGTTGCAGCGCTCTGCACGGACATTTCCGCGTCCCTTTTTAGGCTATACAGCTTGGTTTCCGCACTGAGATACCGGGAGAGCACCTGCAGATCACCAACAAGTCCTGCGGTCGCAAGTGCGAGATGATTATCGATTTGATACAGTTTTCTAGTTGCTTTATGGGCAATGAGGGTGCCCATCGTGGCTCGACGTTCTGTTGCGATTACCACTCCGTCTTTACAGACAATACCAAGAATGGTGGTACCAGTTTTCTTTAACTCTTCTGTCATAAATTACTCTCCAGTAAACACCAGAAAAACACTGGGTTAGGAATCAGATATCTTTTATATATACTTTGTGGAGGGTGAAGAGGAGGAGATTCGCCCATGACGCCCCCTTTTTTTTCCATCTAAATGATGGAGAGTTGTCGTCCGAGTTTCTCGAACTTGCTTAACGCGAAATCTAAATCCTTCTGAGTGAGACCCGCGTTCATAATGGTACGAATGCGGGCTTTATCCCGTGCAACCATGGGGAATACGATAGGGAGTGCAAAGACTCCTTCATCATAGAGTTTGTTGCTGAGCTCTTTTGCTTTCCCAGAATCCCCGACGATGACGGGGGTAATAGGTGTTTCGCTTCCCCCGGTATTAAATCCTAAGGAGTTTAATTCTTTTTTGAAATAGTTCGTATTCTCCCAGAGACGCCTCACATGCTCAGGTTCTGTTTCAAGCACGTCGATCGCAGCTAGCTGGGCACCGGACACCGCAGGAGGGTGCGACCCACTCAGCAACCAGGTTCGTGATTTGTTGTAGGCGAAGTTGACCAGGTCTTGACTGCCGGCGATCAGACCACCAACCACACCATAGGCCTTGCTGAAGGTCCCCATCTCCACATCGATTTTCCCTTCGATATGGAAATGTGCGCCAATCCCACGTCCATCTTCCCCGATGACTCCTTCCCCGTGCGCATCATCAACATAGGTCATCGCCCCAAACTCATTGGCAAGCTTCACTATCTTATCCATCGGAGCGATGTCTCCGTCCATACTGAAGACTCCATCAGTGATGATGAGAATCCGACGATATTTCTTATCCGCATCCATTAAGACTTTCTCAAGGTCGCTTACGTCGCGATGTTTGTAAATCGCTCGATCTGCTTTGGTAAGCCGGACACCATCGATAATACTCCCATGGTTCAACTCATCACTGATGACGACATCACCTTCGCCAACAAGTTGAGGAATCAGACCTGAATTTGCGGCAAAACCAGTTTGATACACCAAGGCAGATTCTGTTCTTTTAAATTTAGCAAGTCGTTGTTCGACGTCCATGTGGATTTTCATGGTTCCTGCAATCGCACGAACCGAACCAGACCCAGCACCGTATTTCTGCGCAGCATCGATGGCTGCTTTGGCAAGGCGCGGGTGGTTGCTCAGATTCAGATAATTATTCGAACAGAGCATGATTACTTCTTTGCCGTTGACGATGGAGTGCGGTTTTGAGCCACTCTCAAGGATACGGATGTTCCATTCCAAATGATTTTTTACTAATTCATTATATTCGTCTTTTAAAAATTTGTTTGGGTGTCTTTTTGTAAGTTGTGTCATCATGTTACCTCCAAGAATGATACGTGCCCCACGGGGGGTCAGGAAATACAATTCCGATATTAAAAGCTGTTGGTTTGTAGCTTCATGACTCTGCTGAGACGGTAGCCGATTACCACCATGAGGTATCCTTGTTTGGCAAAACGACGATCGAGCTGTGCATCACCTGTATCTACTCGCAAAATCGGGGTATGTATCAGTTTTGAGGGAGTCGCAACAACGATGATGTTTTCGAGTCCTATCTTCTTAATGACGGATGGGCTGAGCTGGAGATTCCCACGACCAAGGATGAACCCCTGTGCTCCGATGGGGCTGAGAAGAATTTTTGCTTGCGGATATTTTTTGAGAAGCTGAAGAATTTGTTCTTCGTTCACATCCTTTGCAAGAAGCTTTTTTTGGTAGATTGCATCAATACCTAGGAGGGTGTGCTCGATGTGAAGCTTCGTCGCGATATGGTCGATCGTCCCACCGGTGCAAAAGAGGAACATCCAATCCGGATGTTTTTCGAGTTCGTCTTTGATATGTTCTGCGAGTTCGTCTTTGACCTCATCATCAGAGACCGATTCAAAACAAGACTTCCCGACCTGTATATAGGTTGGTTCGATGATGCCTTTTGCTATTCCATAGAGGCGTATCTTCCATTCTCCTTTTCGGTAGAGTTCCTCATCAAGATCCATGATTTCAACATCACCAACGGTCAGCTGTTTATTGATGAATGCATGCAGCATTTTTGCAGTGGCATTCGTTGTGACACCAAAGAGCCCTGAATGCATTTTTACTCCTGCGGGAATACCAAGGAGCGGGATTTTTTTATCAACAATAGTGAAGATATCTCGTGCCGTTCCGTCACCACCACAGAAGACGAGTAAATCCAGATTCTGGGCAAGAAAGCGTGTACAGGCATTTTTCGTATCATTCGCTGAGGTGGTGTTTCCTCTGGGTGAATATACAATCTGTTTCTGTGTGATACCAACCGCCTCTAACTCAGCATCACCCATGTCCCCGGCGCAGGTGATCCACAGCACCTGCTGTTGGTTCTGATCGAGGGTAAAAAACGCCCGGAGCATCTCTTCTGCCTTCTGCCATGCGACCGGGTGTGCTCCGAGTTTGACTGCCTCGTCGACAACTCCATCTGTTCCTTTAAGTCCGACGCGGCCGCCCATCCCAGCAATAGGGTTGACTAGGAAACCAATTTTTATGCTCATGTCATGAAACAGGGATGGTTCTCAATAGAAACAGGATTTAAAAACTGATTGGTAGGAATCATCGACTTTCTCATTTTGAGATTTTGCCACGATGTGTTTAAATACCTTAAAAAAGAGAAGAGAAGAGTGGTGAGGAAGGGCGACGTTCGGCTCTTGTCTTGTCTTCCCGATCTGCGCTCTTGTCTTCCGGTGACGCTGGTGTTGCGTGGCTGCGTTGCGTCGGTGTGGCGCGCTGTTGCGCTCCTCGTTTCCCCGCCTTCCTTACCGTGTGGGGTGGTGAGGAACTCTTTTCTGGCCTTGATGCAGGGAAGCCTGGACAGTATCAAGATCGACGGTGCCGTTGGCATATGTTTTCAGAAACGTGGTGGTATCAATGCTGTAGAGCTGTGAATCGCACATCAGAAAATATTCCGAGCACGCAGTATGTTTTACGTCTTTGATGACTTCTTTGGTGATCGCGGAGGTGAAATGAAAGTCTTCGGAGAGGAAGAGATCCACCCCGTTCTTTAAGGTAGAAACAAGGATGGTACAGTCGTTTCGAACATGACTTGGCTCGATTCCATGGTCTTCCATGGAACGAAGGCAGGTCTGGCCAAGGGTGTCAGAGACCAGTCGGTTTTTAAAATCTATCACGGTCGCGTGTGCATGAGCCAACCGTTTTATTGCTTTTTTATGCTTTGCCTCTCTGATACGACCCCAGATTTTTAGTTGTTCAAGTTCGGAGGCGACCGTTGCTGTGACAAAACAAGGGATGCGATCACGCACGATTGTTTTTATGATCTGATCGACAGAGGCATCCTCCTTTAGCAGGAAGGACGTATCGAAGGAGATGCTTCGTATCCGGAGTCGTTCGTTCATGGGTCCCTCTGATACTTCTAACAATCAGGATGGTTCTGTTCCATTAATAGTTTTTGAACATCGATACCGGCCGTGGTTTTCACTTTCTTGAAATGATGTATTCCTTGAGTAGACAGCAGCACTAAAAAGGAAAAAGTTGAAGATATGTATTCATTCTTCAACAGAGTTCTTCCTGGGGGCATGCGTATTGATATTCTCTGAGAGCAAATCCCCAGTGGTTCTCAATTTTCTTTTTTATGGAACCGGTGAAGGTGTACTGGTCCTTCTGAATGGTTTTCTGCGTCTCAAGGTACGCTTTCAAGGACGGTTCTGTTTTTTGGTATTCTTTGAGCTTGAATGTCGTATACAGGGTGCTGATGGTTTCCAGGGGTTGAGCGATGAAATGTTCATACTGCACCTCTAGGAGGTTCTGCGAGGGGATGAGGTGTTTATCCTGAAGGTATTTCTTGGTCATCTGCGTAAATAAGTGCATCATGTGGTCTTCAACGTTTTTGAGTGGTGGGGGAGTCTGGACGCAGTACAAGGGGATGACCTTGCGCATGAACTTCAGCATGGACATGTATACATCATAGGGGTTTCGGTACATGTAGATGAATTTCGCGTCCGGGAACATTTCCAAAAGCTGGGGGATTTTCCCGGTGTTGTCCTGATTCTTCAGAACCAGTTGTTTGCCTTGATAGAACATGGTGATTTTTTTCAAGAGATGAAGGTAGGTATCCTTCCAGTCTTCGATGGTTTGCGGAGAGGCGTTGGTAAAATCGATGTAGTTGTTGTAATGCGCGATATTCTGTGGGAAGCACCAGCTTTATTCATATTTTTAACAATCATTTTTGATACAATAATTAGGATTTTAAAAAGAAAGAAATCTACATAATTATTAGCTCATTGGTGTTTTTATTGTACAATTCAACCTCTGTCATGGATTAAAGTGCAAAGTTATGGTTAGATAAAACATATTTATAGGAGAACCGTGATGTAAAATATGATAAGGGGCAGGAAAGTTATGGATAAGAAACCTCTGATTGGAGTCTGTATCCTGGCTGTGGTTCTTCTTATTCTGGCTTCATTGACTAATGTGGTGGGGTATCAGTCTGTCAAATCACATACTATATGTGATTCGCCCTTGTTTGACATCAGAACAAATAGTGCTACGAATAATGAAAATGTGAGAGTTCTCACATCTGATTATCTTGGTAAGGGAATTAATGCCTTTTCATTTCCTCAAAGAGATAGCAGAACAGAAATGATTCAGAAGTTTATCGATGGAATCAGAGCAATGGATGACGAGACATATAACAGATTTATTAAATATGCTGTAAATCAAATAGCCTATAAAGATAATTTCAAGGATAATGACATTATAGAATTCACAAGGCAACTATACCAGTTTAGAGAAAACACACAAAAACTTGAGGTTTACACACATAATTTAGATGACCAAAAGACTTATCGATACAACTTTGTTCGAACATTGTGTTGGCTCCCTGGATGTTTTATTTATTTTATAATTGATTATGTTTTTATCTTGATTGTTGGAATGCTAATTATGATATATTTAACTGTATCATATCCTAAAGATTGTAATCCTCCCACCAGTATGTCGGTATGTTGCCATTAATAAAATTATAGACGAGGACATTAAAATCATATGAAAACGAAATGGTTAGCGGTTGGAATCATTCTCTTGTTTGTTGGTGTGACCATAGCACCAGCGATAGCACAGACTACTGAGAAACAATCGGTATCACGAGGGACCTGGTTGTATGTCGGTGGGAGTGGACCAGGGAACTACACGAGGATTCAAGATGCGATTGATAATGCGGGTGATGGGGATACTGTGTTTGTCTATAATGAATCATCCCCGTACTATGAGAATATTTTAATATCAACCTCCCTCACATTGAGAGGAGAACAGAAAACTTCGACGATTATCAAAGGAATGGTGAGTATCGCCACACATGGAGTAACAGTAACTGGATTTACCATTGAGGACTCTTATGGTGTTGATATACCTGGTCTAATTGGTACTGGGACTGAGGAGAGTCCCAATATCATTGATGGGAATATAATGAGAAACGTATCTGTAGGAGTTACTGTTCGGGGGGCAGGGAAGACGTGTGGGTACTTTATTATCTCCAATAACGTCATCTATGCGCATCAAGTCGGGATACAGGTTTTTGGTAAGAACAATACCGTGTTCGGTAACATCATATCTTTCACAAATTACCCTGCCAGTTACTATGGAATTACCTCCTGTGGAGATTTCAACAATATTTCTTATAACACCATTTCTGGAGCTGGTGCAGCGATTTACATCTTACGTTCCTTAAAAACAATGATTTATCATAATAATATTATCGAAAACCCTGGTTATGGCGTGCTACTCGTTGAATCTTCAGGAGGCGACATGATTCTTCAAAATAACTTCATGAAGAACGGTAAAAATGCATATATTAGTTTTAAATTAACAGTGGCTTTGAATACCAAATATTATAATGCGTGGGGCCAAGAGCACCCAATTATTTTAAGCGTATGGGATGGGAATTATTGGGATGAACCACGATTAGAGCCCTATCCAATTGATGGATTTTTCTGTATACATGGGATTTTATTTACGCTTCTTTGGATTCTACTAGGCATCAACTATTATAATTTCAAGAATTTTCAACGGTTCGATATGCATCCTGCACAAGAACCCTATGACATCCCAGGGATGAGTTGAGTAAAATGAAGAGAATCCTTGCAGTAGGTGTTATCCTTTTATTTCTTGGTGTCGCAATCGCACCAAGCATCAACCAGAGTGTTGTCAGAGCATCCCCTGATGATGACCTTGTGGAAGTCACTACTCAAGCCTGTGGCATCCAGGGATACAAGGATTCCACAGTGAAACTCACCAGAGAACAATACCAGAACCTGGAGCAGTATCTGGTGGAGTTCAGAGCACGGTTGAATCAGACAACAACCAGGGAGGAAGCAGTCCCTATCTTCAAGGAAGCAGTCGTGGAGTTGAACAAGTATGGTCTTCTTGGTGGGTTGAGTGTTGAGAGAGCACAGAAACTGGTTACAAGTGGGTATCAGAATTATTACCGTTTTCAACACCTTAAAAAGTCTGATAGGAATACTCTCAACCAGACTGAATTAAGTAATAAGTTTTGTTTGATTGCAGGGTATACAAATAATTATAACTTCATTGGACCTGGTTTAATAATTATCACTTTAATTTGGTCTCTTTTCATTTTAATTTTATATTCATTAATAGGTTTTGAGGTAGATATTGCATTTCCTTTTCAAATTGGAGGAGTTGGGACCTTTGGATATGCGGTTCTTAATGATTATTATGAGTTTGTATTTGTGCCATCTGATGGATGGGTTTATTCGCGTGGTTCACAGGGTGCCCAGTCGGTTAATGGTTCTTTCTATGGGACTATAGATGTGTTTCAATGGCTCTGGACAGTGAGAATCTATATAGGTGTCACAGGTTTTATAGGTTTAATAATTGGTAACTCAAATACGTCTTATTTCTTAGGTTCAGCATATCGTATAGGTTTGAGCACAAACCATTCTTAATAAAAGAGACCATCTGAAATTGTCTGAAATGAATGTCTGAGGAAAAGTATCTTTATTGTAGAAAATCATAATTATCAAAGCACGTATTCTATACGTATGGTAAAACAAAAATTAACTCTCGCAATAGACCAAGATTTACTCAAGAAAGTAAAAGACTGTGATATCAATATTAGCTCATTTTTAGAAATAAGACTCCGAGAATATATCGTGCTTGCTGACAATATCATTAGGGGAGAAAAGATAGAACGGACCTATGGGGATTTGAACCCCAGTATCCGGCTCCGAAGGCCGGAAGGATATCCAGACTACCTCATAGGCCCAGAATGCAGAATGGAATGGTTCATCTACTATAAAACTTCGAGTGTTTGTTCATAAAAAGAACCGCCAAAAATAAAGCAAGAAAAAGAGAAAATTAAAAAAAAGAAAAAAAACTTTTGAAAACTTACGAGGTTTTTTTACCGTACAAAGTCGATGTTTCCGACCTTAGGGTTGGTCATGACCTTTCGTTGTGAAATCATCGGTGCAGTCGGGTTCGTGCGTCTCTCAGGTCGTGAAGTTAAGAGATTCGGCGATTGCACACCGGTCATGATGGCCATCACTCTACATCTTCCCTCAAATCCTGGGTCTACCCGTGCTCCAAGGATGACGTTGGAATAACAATCCATATCCTCAGTAAGTGCTCTAGCGACATCTTGTACGTATTTTAAACTCATGTTCGGTCCACCGGTGATATGAACCAACGCGCTATGCGCACCACGGTAATCAACATTGAGCAACGGATGGTTCAATGCTTCCTTTACGATCGTATCGACTCCTGCGTCCTCATCAGCTTCACCCCAGAGCATGACTGAGAGACCACCGGAATCCATGACTGACTTCATATCCGCGAAATCAAGGTTGATCAACGAAGGCACAGAAATGGTCTCTGAAATTCCCTTCACAGTTTCTGCAACTAACTGATCCATCACGGAAAACGCTTGGTTGATAGGCAGGTTTGGAACAAATTCAAGCAATCGGTTATTATCAAGAACGACCGTGCTGTCTGCGGTGACTCGGAGTTTATCAAGACCCTCATCAGCCTTTACTAACCGAGCCCGTTCGACATTGAACGGTGTTGAAACCATACAGGTGACAATCGCCCCGAGTTTCTTTGCGATCTCTGCGACAACCGGGGATGAACCAGTACCGGTTCCACCGCCCATTCCCGCACAGACGAAAACGAGGTCAGCACCTTGGAGCATTTCTTCTAGCTCCCTGCTGGATTCTCGTGCTGCACGCTCCCCTTGTTCAGGGAATCCTCCTGCACCAAGTCCTCGGGTTAGGTTTTTTCCGATGAGAAGCTTTTTATCAGCATCGACGAGGTCAAGAGCGATTTTATCGGTGTTGATAGCAATGGTTTCTGCTCCTTTTACGCCTAATTTGTGAAGCCGGGTAATCGTGTTCCCTCCAGCACCTCCACAACCAACAATCACAATGCGAGCATTACCAAAGAGTCCGTCATCAATCTTCTGCTTACTTTCCTCATTTATCTTGTTTTCTATTGCAGCCTCAACAAAGGACTGCATTCTATTTTCGGCCATTTCTTCGTCCCTCCTATTCTGGTAGTTGGGAAGGCCGTCTGAAAAAGACGGCCTTCACTAAAGGGGTGCATCCCATCCCCTACTTTTACATTGACGTTATTTTTTCATGTAAGGTTCAATTTTTGCGACCGCAGCTTCCATTTCTTGTATCTGTTTGAATTTGTCAGCTTTTGCAAGAATGCGAGTTGCGTGGTTGTCAATATATTCTTTTACCGCATGCCGCACTACCTCAGACCGTGTCGAAAATTCTCCTAGTCGTATGAAAACATCGATTTGTCGGAGATCGATTTGAGGCAATCGGATGGTGATGCGGTCGTTTTCCATAGTTCTCCTCACATTATTCTCGCCTGTCAGAATGATGTCATTTTTGTGTCAGGCGTACACATTGTGTGCGTCGAACAAATGCCAAACGGCATCTTTTGTCTGACAAACAAAGAACGAAAACGTCCTTGTGTTTAAATAATTTTCTATATTTGAGGTTCAATACGACAGACCAGACAAGACATTTTTTTTATGAAAAAATGGTCGTTCTATATCTGGAAAAACACAAAAAAATCGCGCAAAGGTATCGAAGTATGCAGGTACTAATGCACGTACTAGCACATGTACTAATTTTTTTATTAATATGATTTCATAAAAAAAGTGGTTCTCACATCACCACACGTCCAAATGAGACGGTTCCAGAAATTTTCTCGATCTTTACTTTCACGGTTGCACCCTTGATTGCCCCAGGGATGTAGATGACGTATTTATCGAAAAATGCGACACCGTCACCACGCTTACCGATGTCTTTTATTGTCAGTTCATAGGTTTCTCCCTCTTTAAAGACCTCGGTCGGTACGATAGTTTTCCTCTTTTTCATCGAGCCAATAGATCGAAACGCCCCGCAGGCATCGCAACGAATCAACAGAGTCCGATCCTTTTTCATCAAATGCGTATCAGGCCGATTACACTCAGAGCAAATCACATAGGTAGCCACATACTCATCCAGTCGGTCCTGAAGCGTTTTAATGGGGATTTTCCCCTGAAAAATCACACGACCACTGGAGATATCACCAGCGGTACCCACACTCCCCAGCAAGAATTTCAGGAAATGATCCGCATCACGATTTAACACGTCAATGATCTTATCAAAATTTTTCAGGACCGTCGTATTTCCCTCATAAAAGACGTCCACTTTCGGTACCTTAAAACGATCATCTTCAATCCGTTCCTTTGCCGTCGCCGTGTGCACTCGTTTCAGCAGATCTGAGTAATTTCCCTTATTCATAGTGTAAGATGGCGAAATACAAGGATGGATAAAAATCTTCCGTAACTGAAAAAAAAGAGGTAAGAGAGGAATACCCACTCTACCGTTCTGCTGGAGGAGCAGGGATGCGGGCACCCATCACAAAAAAACCATCTTTCATTGCTTGTTCTGCTAAATCGACCTGCGTGGTATATATCTTTTTGTTTTCTTTTGTCCAATGCCAGATAAATTCGGACATGAATAACTCTCCCCCAACCAAATTGGTTGTAAACGAAGAAATCAATGCCTGTTTATATAATTTATGAAAAAAAGAACGAGTTAGCGGTGTACTCCCTTAGAGAGGTACACACCATCGTCAATAAATCCCAATTTTCGATAGTATGGTTTTACGCCAACTCCACTGAGGACGAACAATCGTGATTTCCCCAGCTGTTCAGCACACACACGTTCTGCTTCAGAGAGGAGTGTTTTTCCAAATCCGCGATGTTGAAACGCTTCCGTGGTCCGCTCACCAAGTGATGCTTCGCGACCAAGAACTTTCAGTTCTCTGATAATCATACAGGGCTCTGCTTGAAGCTCAGGTCGATGCGGGGTGACGACATCGCGTAATCGAAGATACCCAACCAACACATCCTGCGCGGAATCTTCAAGAGAAATGAAAAACTCCGCTCCGTTGCTGGCGGTATAGCGACGATGGGTGCAACGAAGAGAACGTTCAGTGACCATGGTGGTTTTCTCGCCTGGCACATGCCCTATTTCCCGGCATCGGATGCATCGACAGGAGGTATGCTGTCTTTGCATTTCTCGTTCGACATATTGTCGTAGATTGCTCTGTTTAATCCCTGCGCATATCTGCTGTGAGGGGATATCTCGCTGTATCCGTTGTATCCGTACCCATTCCGGAACATCCTTTTTCACCTGTGCAATGAGAAAAGACGCTTGTTCTGTCGTCAGTGGCTCGTAGCGTCCTTCTTTCCAGAGATCATACAGTTTTGTGCCTTGGACGATGAGGGTGGGATAAATCTTGATCATATCAGGTTTGAAGCGTTCATCCGTAAAAATCGTCTGAAACGCCTTCAGGTCTTTTTTTCCCGAACTCCCAGGAAGTCCTGGCATCAGATGATAGCAGACTTTCAACCCTGCGTCTTTCGCGATACGCGTCGCTGCAATCGAGTCGGTAACCGTATGTCCTCGTTCGATCTGGGATAAAAGATCGTCATAGACGGTTTGAACACCCAGTTCCACGCGGGTTGCCCCAAGGTAGAGGGCGTGATCGACCTGTTGTAACCTGAACCAGTCTGGTCGGGTCTCAACCGTAAGCCCGATACATCTGGATGGAGCGGTCTCGTTGTGTTTTTTCGCTTGGTCTAACGAAGAAGATCGTTGTTCGTTTAAGGCCTCGTAGCATCGTTTCACAAACCATTGCTGGTAATCGGGCATGCGTGCCGTAAACGTCCCCCCCATAATGATGAGATCCACTTTATCGGTGACATGTCCGATGGCATGGAGCTGTTCAACACGACTGCGGACTTGCAGGTAAGGGTCGAAATTATGACAGCAGGCACGCATCGCAGCAGGTTCATACCCTGTATAACTTTGGGGGGTGTTACGCTCAGGACCTCCCGGGCAGGGGATACATCGCCCATGAGGACAGGTCTCTGGGGAGGTCATGGCGGCAATAACAGAAACACCGGATAACGTACGGGTTGATTTCTTCCGGAGCAGCGCCTGGGCGACTCCATTTTCGAATCGATCAGGGGGAAGTTGCGCAAGAATTTCACTGTCACGTGGTATCGTTCGAAGCTTGTATTTTTTACACAAGCGTACTTTCATTTTATGCAGTTCATCTTTCGATTGAATTTTCTTTGTAACAATCTGTTCGATGATATCCTGATGGAACGACATCTGTTGGCCGTATATCGCCTTGGGGTAAAAAGCCTTCGTACCCGAAGGAAAAAAATGAGAGTGGTGTACTAGTTTTTGCCAGGACTTGCTGTTGTTTTTATGAAACGAGAAAGATTACTCAAACTCGAAGACACCAAGAATTTCATAGGTTGGGAGATATTGGAGCACAATAATGCCTGAACAGTTGGTGATGAGATCACCAGCGGTCACGTTTCCCTCAGGGAATGGATCGCAACTGCCTGCCCCGATCTCCGCGATATCACTCCAAAGTTCACCAGGAGCGACATAGGTGACCGTTATAGAATCATTTCCAAGATCTTGCTGAAAACCAATATCGGGAGTCTGAGGAGGCTGTTGCGAGGGATCAATAAATCCTAGGAGAAGCCCTAGTTTTATCCATCGGAGCAGACGAATACCCCAGGTCATGGTTCGCAGAAGCGTGAACTGTGACTGGAAATAGACAAACAGAAGCGCACTCAGATACACTCTGAAGAGGCGATAGTTGAAGATCCTTCAAAAGATTTTTTCAAGAACGGTTTGATTATCATCTTGTTGCTGCTCCTGATTTTTTTGCCTAGAAAAGTACTTCCGTCTTTCAACGCTTGTGAAGAAACTGGGGTGCTTGTGATTTCCTCAACTGCTCGTTGAAACTCAAATAGCAGCTGCGGGTTTTCCTTTGCAAGATGCTGAATAAACACAATCAGCTCCGCAGCATCCATTGTTTTAAACTTCTCATACGTGACAAACGTCGTTGAGAAATCTCTTTTTACGGTTTGAATTTGGGTTGCGGTTGTGACTGGAACAAGCAGGATTAAAAAAAACCACAACCATACTCCCAACAAGAATCCTTCTGTCCAATTTTTATCAGCGGATTATAATATATAGAGACATCATATAAATATTGCGAGGGTTGTTTAGGTATCCCAAAACCCACGTGTTTGTGCATAGACCAGCTCGGCCTGTAGGATGTCCTTCAAAAATTTTATTTCCTGTTCTTCTGATTTTACCAACTCCAGTTTGTTATATCGACTCAGGATGCGAGCTGCGGTATCAGGGCCGATTCCTCGTCCAACCAATGTAAGGATAGCAAATTTCCCATAGCTTAATACAAGGCTGGCATTTTTATGCAACCGTCGCACCTCTTTGTTTTCTTCTGCAGTCCGATGTTTCTTTGAAAGGAGTGGAAGGAACTTCTTGTTGTATCGTCGGATTACCGCGATTTTAATCGCTCCGCACCGAGAACACGTCGGTTGCATCGAGGTTCGAGCAACAACCGTGTTCCATGCATGATGACAATTGGTGCAAACCATCGTGATATCTGCTTCTTCCAACCGTTTCTTCAACGCCATCAGAATGGATCGGTCAGCGCGTTGAGGAACCATCAGACCACGGATGGTTTCAAACCCGGTGAGGGCGATAGGGGATAAACCTTGGATATGAACCGCGATATCGCCTTTCTGTATTTTTTGTAATACCTGAATAGTATGTTTCACATCCATCCGTTCCCAAAGGAGTTTATCCAGTGCCTCGTCAAGGATTAAGGATTGTTCAAAAAGACCAAACAGTCGTTTCATTCCAACGGTTTTATCATCGAAGTCTTTTCGGAGGGCACCGAATTTCCGTGCGACGTGGATCAGTTGCCAGCGGAGGTAGGTGGAATTACGCAGAATCGTTTTCATGAGATACTCTAACGTATCCGTTTGAATGCTAAACAGGACTTCTTTGACACGGTCTGGAGGAATGCGACCAGGCATCTCAAGGGTGACACGATACGCATCGCTATTAATTCCAATGCTTTCACCAATAGCCTGCGCAAGCATCGCAGAAATCAATCGACCGAGCGTCTCATTGACTTTTGTACCAAAACAGGTGTTCAGCACCATGGTTTTTTCCTCAACATCGATGGTGATGGTGATATCATCAGGGACGACAAATCCTTGTTTTTTTTGAGTAGCGATGTACTCAACGAATTTCTTCCTGGCTTCCTCGTTACAAGGGTACTG
This sequence comes from Thermoplasmatota archaeon, assembly GCA_041650455.1. Classification (GTDB taxonomy): domain Archaea; phylum Thermoplasmatota; class E2; order DHVEG-1; family DHVEG-1; genus SM1-50. Next base: position 23,896 of record JBAZLE010000009.1, read on the forward strand.
GATGATCTTCCGGTTCTCAGCGACAAGCCTGCGGAGTGTCCCGACCTCCTGAGCAACCTCAAATGGGACAGGGATATCCTCCCCGGCCCATGAAGGAATGGTGCCGATTTCCTTAATCGGGGAGACCAGCAGTTCATTGTCTTCTCGTTTGACAATCATCCAGGGTCTCCCCCGAAGAATGATTTTCTCTCCTTCAAAGCCACAGCTCAGGACAAAGCGTTCATCAAGCGTCCCGATCGATTTTCGTGTGCTAATATCGACGACAAGATAGGTCCTTTCATCAGGGATCATCGAAATATTATCCAGGAAATAATGCCGTGAATTCGTCCTTTTTACGACAAAGAGGTCGTTGTTTTCCTGCTCTATCCAGATGGATCGCTGATCTCGCAATTGAGATACCATCGATTGGAAGAGTTCCCAAGGGAGGGTAGCAAAAGGATAGGATCGGGTGATGATCTCATAGACCGCTGTTGCTTTGATATGTCCGTATTCCAACGCCAGGGAAATAATTTGATTCGAGAGGACCGCGAGGGGATTTTGCCGTACGAAAAACCGTTCGAGCTCCCCTGCAAGTGCTCTGCGAGCAATCACGAGGCTTTCTGAGAGATCCTCTGGGTTGGTCGCAAGAATCATTCCCCGTGACGTTTGACCAACCCGATGTCCTGATCGTCCGACACGTTGAACAATCCGGGTCACCTCCCGTGGTGAATTATATTGAATCACAAAATCAGTATCGCCAACATCGATTCCAAGCTCAAGAGAAGAGGTGCATACCAATGCTTTTAACGTCCCGTTTTTAAACTCATTTTCCGCTTCTATGCGCGCATGTTTCGAAAGGGACCCATGATGAACACCGATGCGTTGGTTCTCCTGCCAGAGATGAAATCGCGATGCGAGAATTTCTGCCCCATCCCTTGTATTGATAAATAATAACGTGGAGGTATGGTCATCGATGAGTTCTTTGCATCTTCGTAACAGGGCAACCGATGTCGGTTCAATGGACAAGCGAGTTGCCAGCGGAGAGTCCTCTTTTTTAATGGAGGGCATTTCGATGTTGATGTCGATGTGCTTTGTGACATCGACTTCGACAATCTCAACAGGTCGGAACCCCGTGCTTTCTTTTCCACCAAGATATCGTGCGACCTCGCTTGGTAACCCAACCGTTGCGGAAAGACCTATTCGTTGAAATGCATGACCCCCCAGTTTTGTTATCTCAAGCAATCGTTCTAACCCAATCGCAAGCTGGGCGCCTCGTTCGTCACTGGCCAACTCATGGACTTCATCAACGACGACCCACCGAACGTTCTGTAAGTGCTTCCGCATCCGTCTGCCCGTGAAAAGTATCTGCAAGGTTTCGGGGGTGGTGATGAGCATGTCGGGGGGAGAATGCGCTTGTTTGGCTCGTTCGCTTTCAGAGGTGTCCCCATGACGAACCGAGACAGAGAGCCCAAGGTGTTTTCCCCAGTCGAACGTCCGACGCAGCATATCTCGGTTTAACGCGCGTAAAGGAGTGATGTACAGAATGGAAATTCCTTTAGGAGTCCTATCGGAGATGGAGGGATTCGTGGTTAGGTACTGATGAAAAATCGGGAGCAATGCTGCCTCTGTCTTTCCCAACCCAGTTGGTGCGATTAAGAGCACATGATGCCCACGAAGCACAGAAGGAATTGCTTTTTGTTGTGGTTCTGTTGGCTCTGTGATGTTATTTGCAGAGAGCAATGCTCTGATACGACCATCAAGAAGATCAAAAACGGAGTTCATAGGTATGCGTGGAACCTCATCCTCTATTTAGTATTTTTTCCTCGATAACAGTCTTGCGAGGGACAAGAAAAAACAAACCAGAAACAACCGTGAGTGTTATTTCTCGGTTTTTTTCATCGCGATACAGATTTCAATGGAGGAGACGTTCGATTTTCTGCCATCCTCGTTGGTGACAGCCTCGGTTCCGATGTCGATCCGGGTGACTTCAGCGTTCGTCAAAAACCTGTTATGGGTGATTTCTGCAGCATCGACTGCTCGGCTGATCGCGTTGCCTCTTGCTTTGAGCACTACCTCAGTGAAGTTCCCAGAGTTGAAAAGCGCCATGATGGCGGTGACATAATTCATCGGTGGCTTATTTCCGACAAAGATGATATTGCTGTCGGTGTCTATTTTCTTTTTTTCATCCGTAGACATACCAAATCTTGCTCCCCAGAAAGATGGTCTGCTTTGTGATTCTTAGGTAATTGAAAAGTCATTCCTCTTTAATAAAGGTTTTGTTTTTTTAGAGGGCGTCGGTGCAGTAGATGCATGCTCTATCCGTAATAATGACTGCTTGGTTCTTTCTCCTCATTTCCGCTTTCCCGGTGTTTCACATCAAGGACATCAATTGCTAAAATCGCATGCAACGGTACAATACGAAGTTTTTCTTCACTATCTTTTTGTACAGTACCTTGTTCGATGACCAGACCTGCTTCTTCGATTCCTATGGTGGCGTATCCTCGAAAGATCCCTTCGGTTTCCAAGGAACTGTCCCGTCCGCCGATGGAGATAATCTTATAGCGTGATCCTT
>JBAZLE010000010.1:0-26135 GCA_041650455.1 Thermoplasmatota archaeon
GAAACCAAGAGCGAATCCTTGTTGTTCACCAGAGGCGATACAACCAGTATGGGACAACAGACCGCCACAGCTGGTGATACCCATGGGTGTTTTCCAGCCGACGAAAAGACGAGGAATCGGAGTCATCAGAAGGGGGATGAACCGCGGGAGGATGATGATAGGAAAAGCAGATCCCTGACCCGCTGACGCGAAGTTACAGAACAATTCCCGGCTGGTCCCTTCGTACGATGCAGACTTGACACCATGATCACTATTGGTGGCCACAAGGGTTTGACCCTTTTTATGCAATTGTGTCAGGATCGTTGCTGCGGACAGACCCCGGGGCAAGAGATCATGCTGTTCTGCATAGAGGAGTATCTGGTGTTGAAGCTCCTGGGTTTCTCTGGAGTCAGGGTCTCGGGCAGATGCTTCTACCAATGTGTTGAACAGGTTTTGCAGAGAGACACCGGTTACCGCGGGCAGCACCCGGGTGTGTGGCACACCACCAACATAGCAGGTGATGACCGCATCCTCTTTTTTTGTTTGCATCAGGTGTTGATTCAATGTCTCAATATTTGTTGAGGTGATGGTCCCGGAGATGCTTGAGATACCGCAACTCATGAGAAAGATGATGATGACGCCAACGGTCATGATTAAATTTTTTTGAGATTTTTTCATACTTTTTATTCCTCCTTACAGTCAAATAAAGAGTAACACGTATATAGAATTTGTTACGAAATAGTGCAAAAACAAAGGGATTTTTTACAATGTTCTCCTATAGAAGAATACCCTCAGAAACAGAAGTATTGACACGGTTTACACAGACTTCAGATTCTATATCTGTTGGAAAATGGAGATAACCGAATCGTACAATTATGCCTTTTTCGTATCAAGACTATGGAGTAAGAAGACCATGAAATAAAAAAAGGGAATAACTTCAATAGAGATGTTAAAAAAGTGTTGAAAGATATCAACGGTATAGAAAACGTGAAAGAAAAATCAGGCAGCTATAAGATAAAAGGCGAAAAGAATCTCTTTTATCTCCACGACGGTGCGCGAAAACCATGTGTAATTGGCTTGGGACGAATTGAATAAGAAACATATCACGATAGCAAGTAAAAAACAGTTTGATGATATTGTTGATATAATCAAGAAAAACGCAATGAAGAAATAATATTTTTTTGTTCCGCAAATCACTTTTTAAATATGTAGTGTATTCTGATACTCTGTAGAACTCTCCAAAAATGACTAACTGTATTTATATATCACGATAAACACATATATCGGTTCGGTATTTACATCAACCACGTAGTTACCTCTCATGCGGGGGAGCTCTTTCACATCAACACCATCAACCCTGGGGAAAATGGTACTTTCAGACCTCACTTATCTCGGTGGTAAGAATGTCAACGGATAAGAAAAAACAACAAAGCAAAAAACTCCAAATCGCCTTGTACTGGGCTGCTAGCTGTGGTGGTTGTGAAATCGGGATGCTTGATATCGATGAGAAGATCCTGGATTTGGCCGCTGCCGCTGATATCGTGTTTTGGCCGGTGGCTATTGATACAAAATACAAGGATGTCGAAGCTCTCGAAGATAACAGTCTTGACGTCTGTTTTTTCAATGGAGGGATCCGCACTTCAGAACATGAGCATCTTGCCAAGCTTCTTCGGAAGAAATCGAAGATTTTGATTTCCTTTGGTGCTTGCGCAGTGAGTGGTGGGATACCAGGTCTGGCGAATTTAGCGAATCGAGAGGAAGTCTTTAAAACGGTATATCAAGAGAACCCTTCGATTGAGAACCAGGAGAACCTGGTGCCCAAAACGACATCAAAGGTCAAAGAGGGGACTCTTACGCTCCCCGAGTTCTACGATAGTGTCAAACCACTGCATGAGGTGGTTGATGTGGACTATTACCTCCCCGGTTGCCCACCCCCCCCCTGGTTAATTCTTGATGCATTTAATGCGATTGTGGAACACAAGCTCCCCCTGAAAGGTTCTGTGCTGGCACCCTTGAAATCAGTCTGTGACGAATGCCGCTTTAAACTTTCAGAGAAGAAGATTAACACCGTCAAACGGATCTATGAGCTGGAAAAAATAGAGGAAAAGTGCTTCCTGGAGCAACACGTAATTTGCCTTGGTCCTGCGACTCGCTCAGGCTGTCGCGGCAGATGCATGGAAGCAAACATGCCATGTACTGGATGTGGAGGACTTCTCCCCAATGCTCTTGATCAAGGGGGAAGTATGATCTCCGCGCTCGCCTCAATCCTTGGTGTGGAGACGGAACAAGGCATGACCGACGAAGAAGTAGACAAACTCATCGAAGAAATCCGGGATGTGGTTGGTACATTTTATAAATATACGTTGCCAGCGTCGCTCATCAACCGGAAGGTGATGAAATGAAAACGATCACGATTGACCCGATCACCCGATTAGAAGGCCATGGGAAGATCAATATTTTCCTCAACGATCAGGGGGACGTCGAGAACGCGTACATCCAGATACCGGAGCTAAGAGGGTTTGAGAAATTCTCAGAAGGACGACGCGCGGAAGATATGCCGCAAATCACCTCGCGGATCTGCGGTGTCTGCCCAGTCCCACATCATATCGCGTCTACAAAAGCCTTAGACGCGGCGTTCCATGTCGATGCCCCCATTGCTGCAAAAAAACTCAGAGAACTCCTGTATTGCGGGTACATCATCTATGATCATATCCTGCATTTCTATTTCCTCGGGGGCCCTGATTTTGTAGTCGGCCCTGAGGCACCAGCTGCAAAACGAAACATCTTTGGGGTGATAGAAAAAGCAGGTCTTGAGGTCGGTAAGGATGTCATAAAACATCGGGCATACGGACAAAAAATCACTGCAATCCTTGGAGGGAAAGCAACCCATCCTGTCTGTGGACTACCAGGAGGGGTTTCCAAGGGGCTTTCCAAAGAAGAAGTTAGGGAAATCAGAGATATGGTCGCGTCATGTAACACCTTTGCGAAATTCTCCTTAACACTATTTGAGGACATTGTCCTGAAAAACAAAGTGTACGTTGATTTGATTCGCTCCGATCCATACACATTAAAAGTTTACAACATGGGTCTGGTCGACAAACATGATAACCTGAATTTCTACGATGGACTCATCAGAGTCACCGACCAAGAGGCACAACAACTAGAAAAATTTGATGTCAAAGACTATACGAAGCATATCGCAGAATGTGTTGTAGAATGGAGTTATATGAAATACCCCTATCTGAAGAGTGTTGGCTGGCAGGGACTCACTGACGGGAAAAAGAGTGGGATGTACCGCGTCGGTCCCCTCGGGCGGTTGAACGCAGCAGAGGGAATGGCAACCCCTCAAGCGGACAAGGAATACAAACGCATGTTCGACACCCTGGGAGGAAAACCAATCAACTCAACCCTCGCGTTCCATTGGGCTCGACTCATCGAGCTACTCTATGTAACCGAGCGAGCAAAAGAGCTCATCGAAGACCCAGACATCACCTCATCTCATATCCGAAATCCCGTAGGAACCCCTGGGGAAGGCTTTGGGGTTGTGGAAGCAGCACGAGGCACATTGATTCATCATTATCATGTGGACAAGAACGGGTTGATTGAGAAGGCGAACATGATTGTTGCAACGACGAATAACGCTGGGGCAATCACTATGTCTGTACGGGATGCGGCAAAAGGCGTTATCCACAAAGGACAGGTGAGCGACGGGCTGTTAAATACGGTGGAGATGGCGTTCCGTGCGTACGACCCTTGCTTCGGATGCGCAACCCATACCCTCCCAGGTGGACTGCCGATGACAGTGAATATCTACGATCATACAAAAAAATTATATAAAACAGTATCACAACCGTAGGAGACTGCAATGAAAACAATCGTTCTTGGTGTTGGCAACCCAATCCTGCAGGATGATGGTGTTGGATTGCACGTAATTTATGCACTTCGCCAAGAGATGCATGATCCGATGATCACCTTAGAAACCGCTTCAACGGGGGGAATGAATCTGTTGGACCTGATTCGCGGATATGAGAAGGTCATTCTTATTGATGCGATAAAGGACCATCAAAGCACGCCAGGGGAAGTGAAACGGTGCCTCCTTTCCGATTTTCACACGGTTCATTCCTGTAATCCTCATGATGTGTCATTGTCGGAAGCATTGCTAGTGGCAAAACAACTCGGGGAAACACACCTCCCCTCTGAGATTATCCTCATTGGTATTACCGTAAATCACACTGATGAGTTTGGGGAACACCTCAGCAGCCAGGTATCTGCTGCCCTACCAACTGCGGTAGCCATGGTCCTGGAGGAACTGAAAAAAGCGTAAGGGTGCAACATATGCCAAAAGAATTTGAACCAAACATCCTCGGATTCCTCTGCAACTGGTGTAGTTACGCAGGAGCAGATCTCGCAGGAACCAGCAGGATGAAATACCCAGCGAACCTGAAATCAATACGGGTCATGTGCAGCGGGCGTGTGGATCCTTCCTTTGTGCTGGAAGCGTTGCGAAAAGGAGTGGACGGGATCCTTATCGCAGGATGCCATCCTGGCGACTGTCATTACCAGTCAGGGAATTACAAGACGAATCGAAGGGTAAAACTCCTTAAAAAATTATTAGAGGAACTTGGAATCAATCCGCAACGCGTCCGCTTCGAATACATTTCTGCTTCGGAAGGACAAAAGTTCGCTACAGTTGTCACGGAGTTTGTCGCAGAGATCAAGAAACTTGGACCCAATCCTCTTATCCAAGATAAAAAATAAAAAAGAATAGGTGAAGAAATATGGCTGAAGAAAAAAAAGACTCTATTAAAGAGGCGGCTGAAGAAACCGGGAAAGTAATCGGAAAAGGCGTCAAAAAAGGATGGGGCACTGTCAAAGCCTTTGGCAAAGGAATAAAAGACGGAGTGTCTGAGGAGAAAAAGGAAGAAAAAAAAGAATAACTTTGATATTCTTATGAATTCTTCTATGGTAATTTTGTTTGTAGGACATCATGTACGATTTTGCCATCGATTCTGTTTCGAGCCACCTTCATGACCTCCCCCATGACCCTATCAAAGTGACAGTCGATTTCTGTAGACCTTGTCCATTTCGCAATCACTTCATCAACAACATCTCGAAGGGCATCAAGGGAGAGAGGGGATATTTTTAATTCCATCAATGCCTCAGATACCGTCTTCTCAGGGTTCTTTATTAAAAAAGCGAGAATGACGGGGAGAGCTTCCTTGCTATATTTTTTCTCGCTCAGCGATTGAAAAACCTGATAGAGAGTTTCATCTGAAGGTCTCTGACCATGTTTTTCTTTTCGTTGGAGGGATTTCACTGTCTCCTCTAACGTTACAGCGACCAGCATGGGGTTGATGTTCAGGGTTTCGACAATCCTGTCAAATATTCCGAGATTGTTTGAGATGCTGAGAGACTGAACAAGAAAAGAGGGAAGGCCAAGGGCTGCTAAGCGTTTTTCAGTGACCCAGAGTGGTTCACGCATCCCTTTCTGAATATTCTTTAAGGATTTTTCAGAGATGGGGGTGGGGGGCGTATCCGTATCAGGATACATCCGGTTTGGACCGGGTAGGATTCGTTCAAAATCATTGGTCCCATCAGGGAACACCTGCCGAGTCTCAGAGGGGACCCCGATGGTTGCCTCCACGGCTCTGATTCTTATTTCTTTGACCGCGGTTTTCACATCCTCCGCAGAACCCCAGACAAGAACGATTGTATCTGTCGGTTTTGCGTCAAACATCGTCTCAAGTTTTGTGATCTCTTTCCATTTGAACCCGAATTGTCGAAAATGGGTATTGGATACGATATTGGGCATGACATCAAGACAGGCGATGACCCGCACCCGTCCTGCGATCTCATCATGAAAGGTCTTCCCCGTCTGGGTGGGTAACTCGAAAATTCCGGCAAACCCCCGCAGCAAAATTCCATGGATTTTTCCTTTGTTTTTCAACACTTCTTTCAATCGTTTGGATCGCGTCTGTTTCAGAACAGCGGTGACATCTTTCTGTTCGCTTTGGAAGGTGTGTTCCGTAATGCCACGAAGTCGGAGTTCATCCCGGATATCAAGCAACGCTTTTTGTCGCTGCACCTCATGTGCTACTGCTTTGGGGATGTACTGCAGTTTCGAAACTCCTTTTAGCTCAATGCGGGTGCTTCCCTTGATGCTGACGTTAATGTCTTGGCGGATGCTGCCTAAACCCCGCCGGACTTTCCCGGTAGAACGAAGCAAGCGGCCGATCAGTTCAGCCACTTCCCCGGCTTCCGTGGGAGTCTGTATATCAGGGTGGGTGACAACCTCAACAAGGGGGATGCTTAACCGGTCGGTTTTGAACGTGATCTGATGTCCCACATCGCTAATCTCACGACAGGCATCCTCTTCCAACCCGAGTTGGATGAGACGTATTTTTCTATCTTTATAGGGGATCCATCCTTCGACACCGACAATCCCGGTTCGTTGAAACCCTGTCGGGATGCTCCCGTCCAGATATTGTTTTCTGCTGATATGAATCTCATCGACGATGCTATAGTTCAATAAGAGAGCGAGTTCTAAGGCGATATCTAACGCGTTATGGTTCAGCCGAAAAGGAGGAGTGTCATCCATCTCATAGGTACATACGGTATCATTATACAACTGGTAAATGACATTCTTTTTTGTTTTAAACTCCATCAAGGCGGTCCCGTCATATTCCCCTAGCTCAGAAAGTGTTGGTCTCATATGTCGTAAGATGATGGCACCTGGTTCATCTCGATGTAACACAGCCTGACAACGGCAGAATAATTTTTTCTCGGTCAGTAACTGTTGATGAATCTCCAGACCGCAGCGTAACCCTATCTCGTGATAGTACGTGTCGGTTTCTAATAAGGCATCAGACATTCGGGGGGTCAAATACGTCACTTCTATCTAAATATTGCGTCTCCTCCCCAAAAAATCTCCTTGTTTTATCTCCTAAAGCGGGAACTATATTTCTTTATAGTCCTTTCCTCTTATCGTTTTTCAGCGCGATCATGGTGATTCACATGGGAAATGAAGACAGGTACAAGGGGTATCGAGGGGCAGCGAAAAACAAACTCATCGAGTTGGGGGTGAAAGTCTGGAGTGATGTCATCATCACGTCTAGCAGAGGCACCTTCAACGGCATTATTCTCCCACGGGCAGAAACGGAGGATGATCAGCATATTGTACTCAAGCTGCATAACGGGTATAACGTAGGAATAAAAGTCGACTCAATCGAATCGGTTCAGGAAGTTGGTTACAAGGAAGGTCATTATAAGATTCCTGAGTCGGAATTCCCAAAAGATGCAAAGAAACCAAATGTGACGTTGTTTGGAACCGGAGGGACGATTGCCTCACGGCTTGATTATCGCACAGGAGCAGTGATCCCCGCGTTTTCCCCCGGAGAGTTGTATGGCGCTGTCCCGGAGTTGGCAGGGATCTGTAACTTAAAGACCGAGAAACTGTACGGGATTTTTAGTGAAAACATGGGCCCAGAACAGTATATCACCACCGCGAAAGCGATTGGTAGAGAAATCGAAAGTGGTGTCGATGGCATCATGATCGGCCATGGAACCGATACCATGCATCACACGGGGGCGATCCTTTCCTTTATGGTGCAGAAACCACCAGTGCCGATCGTCTTGGTCGGATCGCAAAGGTCTTCAGACCGACCATCCAGTGACGCAGCGTTGAACCTCATCAACGCAACCCGGACGGCTGCATATTGTGATATCGCGGAGGTGATGGTCTGCATGTTCGGACCGACAAGCGATCAATATAACCTATTACACCGCGGAACACGCGTGCGGAAGATGCATAGCAGCTATCGAAGCACTTTTCGTACCATTGGGGACATCCCCCTTGCGACCGTGACTCCCACGGAATTCCGATACCTCCGCAAGGATTACAACAAACGCAGGAAAGACAGGGATGTTATCATCGATACTGCCTTCGAGGAGAAAGTCGCGATTGTGTACTATTACCCTAACATGCAACCGGATATGATTGAATCACTCATCGACCATCACTATAAAGGAATCGTCATTGCTGGGACCGGGTTAGGTCATGTCAATAAACCCTTATACGCCCCGTTACAGCGGGCGATTGAAGAAGGAATCGCGGTGTATATGACGGTGCAGACCTTATGGGGATACGTGCAGATGTATGTGTATGACACCGGACGGGATCTCATGAAGATCGGGGTCATCCCTGCGCAGAACATGCTCCCCGAGGTTGCATACATGAAACTTTGCTGGGCTTTGGGGCATACGAGTAATCCTGATGAGGTTAAAGAAATCATGCTGACCCCCGTTGCTGGGGAAATCACTGAAAGAGAACCCCATAACGGGTATATCATCCTGCAGGGTGGTCTGTCTGAGGTTGATGAATTTGTCGCAAAATACATGCGATAAAAGGTAAATTTGTAATAAGCACGATTACTGTTGTCTGGGGTCGACAATGGAGAGTATGGTCACTTTCACGACCAGCCGTTTCCCGGCAAGGAGATGGTTCATGTCAAGGGTGATGGTGAGATCATCCATCGTTACTATGGTTCCGATAAAGGATTTCCCGGTCGGTGTATCGATTTTTATCCGCGAACCAATCTCTAAGGTTACCTCTGTTTTGAACACCGATTTGGGTACTTTGATGATGAGATCCTCGATATGAGGACCAAACGCATCCTCGGGTTCAAGGGTGACGACTTTTGATTCCCCTTCGGTCATATTATGTAACGCTTCTTCGACAGATGGAAAAAATTTCCCTTCCCCAACCACGAGCTCGATTGGATTTTGTGCATCGTTCGTGTAGCAGAGTTCACCGTTTTCGAGTTTCGCTTCACATAACAGCTGAACGGTATCTCCTTGCTTAATATTCTTCATGGTCTCTCCTTTCGAACATCTTTGCCCAACAAATAAAAACAATACACTAATTGGAGAAATGGTGCATCAATTTCATCCGTAGGGTAGGAATTCCTATCTCGTGAGGATACTTAAACATTTGTTTTTTTTGCGAATTAATGAGGACACAATCCGGTCGGGCATCCTCCTGCATAATCCGTGGTAACAACAATCGGTTTTCCGGTTCCGAGATATAAGACCTGTTCAGGTTTGCTCCCATAGCGGTACACGGTAATTCCTTTGCATTTGAGTTTCCATGCAAGAAGGTAAATTGTTTTTACTTGTTTCTGTGTACAGTTCTTTGGTAGATTCACTGTTTTGCTGACCGCATTGTCAACATGTCGTTGGAACGTCGCTTGCATCTGAACATGGAATTCTGGTTGGATGTCGAGTGATGTGACAAAGATCTTTTTTAAATCCCCCGGGAGTTTGAGGTGTTTGATATTCCCGGTTTTGGAAATCAGGTGAATCAGTTCCTCGGAATAGAGGTCACGTCGTATCAATTCGCGTTTGAATATCTCATTAATCTCCGGCAATTGCTTTCCATCCATTACTCGTCGGATGAAGGCCAACGCAAACACTGGTTCGATACCTGAGGAACATCCTGCGATGATGCTGATAGTCCCTGTTGGAGCAATCGTCAGACAGGTCGCATTCCGCATGGCAGGATACTTCTTCTTCCAGGTGCTGTGCTCGAAATTCTGAAACGATCCTCGTTCTTTGCCAAGTTCCATGGATTTTTCATGTGCTTCCTTTGCGATGAACCTGATGAGCTGCTCTCCGAACTGCAAGGCTTTCTTGCTATTGTACGGGATTTGAAGCATGAACAATATATCAGCAAATCCCATCACCCCAAGACCAATTTTCCGGTGTGCTTTGGTAATTTTTTCTGTTTCTTTCAGCGGATAATTATTCGCATCGATGACGTTGTCAAGGAAGTGTACTGCAAGTCGGGTGGTCAATCGTAATTTTTTCCAGTTCAGTTTTCCGTTCTGTATCATTTTCGTCAGGTTAATGCTGCCAAGGTTGCATGATTCGTAGGGGAGTAACGGGACCTCGCCACAGGGGTTTGTCGCTTCAATACAACCAAGGGATTTGAGGGGATGTTTTTTGTTGATTTCATCATGGAACAGGAAACCAGGGTCCCCACTCTCCCAGGCGTTGCGTATGATCATTTCGAATAACTCCGCTGCGTTGATTTTTTGGATGATTCTATTCGTTTTAGGGCTTCGTAAAACCACTGTTTGATTCTTTAATGCTTTTCTCATGAACGCATCGGTCACTGCCACGGAGATGTTAAAGTTGGAAAGGCGTTTACCTGATTTCGCGGTGACAAAATCAACGATGTCCGGATGAGTGCAATGCAGGATGCCGATATTTGCGCCACGGCGTTTCCCTCCCTGTTTAATGACATCGGTGGTGCTGTCGAAGATGCGCATGAAGGAGATGGGACCACTTGCGACTCCTTTGGTGCTTTTCACAATCGCACCTTGTTCTCGCAGACGACTGAAGCTAAACCCGGTTCCTCCACCGGATTGTTGGATGAGTGCCATGTTCTTCAGTGTGGTAAATATCCCGTCCAGGCTGTCTTCGATAGGAAGGACGAAACATGCGGACAGCTGGCCTAGCGGCGTTCCTGCGTTCATCAGGGTCGGTGAGTTTGGTAAGAATTCTAAATTCCGCATGGCAGTAAAAAATTCTTCTTCTGTTTTTTTTGAATCCTTTCCATAGAGTTCATCTTGTGCTGCGATGGCTGTTGCCACTCGTTTGAATAGCTGTGTTGGTGTTTCGATGATCTTACCGGTTTCGTCTTTCAAAAGATATCGTTCTTCGAGGACTTTGAGGGCGTTCACGTCGAGTTTCAGATCGTCATGGATCTTGAAATACTGGCGGATCTCCCGGGCGATTCCTCGCGAGCGTCGATATAAGGAATACGCTTTGTACACGCGTGTTTCTCGTTTCTCAAGGATCTCTTCTACCGTATCTTGGATTTGTTCGATTGTGGGAATCCCTTGAAAAAAGCCAGGTTGTTTTGTATGCAGTGACTCGATGATTTTCCTGGTAAGTGCCTCAGCTTTTTTTCTGTTTTTTATCCCTAGATAACGCATTGCTTTTTGAATGGCGAGCGTGATTTTTTCAGCATCAAACGGAACGATCTCCCCGGTTCTTTTTCGAACATGCGTAATCGTCATAGGTTCTAATCGTTGTTTTGTTATAAAAATATATAGACCTCCTGTGTATATAGGATGAGAAATGATAAGTTGGAGATTCTTTGGGAGATATTGGTGAGTGTATGTTCCAAGAAATAAGCTATTATCTGATTGGTGGAGTTCCATTTGTTGTGTATTTGGGGGTTGTTGTTTTTCTCCTGTTTGGTATCACAGGTATGATCGCAACGCTTCGGAAGAGAGTAAAAACGAAGATCTCGATTCAATGGCATGTTCGTCTTGCGTATCTTTCAATCATATTGGGAGCCGTGCATCTTCTTTTAGGCATATTTTCATATATATAAAAAGATATACTGACCACCAAACGTTGAAATAAATTAGAGAGAATCGTTCAGAGACAGGGAGAACCGGTGAAATAATGAAACAAAAACAAAGGATCAACCCGCAGAAGAAGCGGCACTATTGGAACGCTTTCGCGATCATCCTCATCGTCTTCGTAAGTATATGTTTCACGACGTTCACCGTCTCTGCGCACTCACCCTCCACACTGACAGTCGCATATGATCTTGAAACCCAAAACCTGCGTATCACCATCTCCCATCAAGTAAACGACCCCACAGACCATTACATCTCAAAAGTGGAAATCAAGAAAAACGAAGCAATCTACAATACCTCATTGTACACAGAACAACCCAACGCAAACAGCTTTTCCTACAACTATGTAGTCAATGCAACGATTGGTGATACGATTGATGTCTCTGCGTCATGCAACCAAGGTGGTTCGAAAACAACGCAATATACTATTACTCAAGGGGGTGCGAACAATGACGAGCCCGAGACGTCCACACCAGGTTTTGAACTCCTGATTTTCCTCGCTGCGCTCATAACGAGTACGATACTCTTGCGAAAGAAAGACCATTAACCATGTGCCCGCAGATGAAACATTCCTTTCTCTAATGCTTCTAGTGCTTCTTGAAATACAGACGGGTGACATCCATAGGAAATCCGAACAAACCCATCCTGATTGAAATATGCACCAGGGTTTAAAAGAATTCTCTGCGTCTCCAATAAAAATCGACAGAGATCAACAGACGAAATCTTCAGCATATACTTTGGGAAACACACGATGCCACCATCAGGTTCAATCCACTCGAAGAATTCTGTGTGACCATTCATCCATCTCTTAAGCGAGACGAGGTTTGGTTTTGCTCTTTCCTGAAAGCGTTTGACAAGATCGTGCCGAGCAGTACGCAAGATGCGGGCGGTCATTATCTCGGAGAGATAGGACGATGCCCCTGTAGAGTGTGCTTTCATCCTCTGACATTGTTCTGTAATCTCATGTGGTGCGATAATCCATCCAGAATGAAGCCCTCCTAAACCATAGATTTTCGTCGTACTCCCAGTGACAATTACATTTGGAAGACCAAATGCAGACGGTTGTGAAGTAAAAGACCCATCAAGAAAGATTTCATCGACAAGCACATACGCACCATACTCCGAGGCTATCTGAGCGATTGACAATATGGTGTTTTTATCCAACAGCACCCCGCTTGGATTATGCAGGTTCGACAGCACAATCAACTTCGTCTTTTGAGTGATGCAGTTTTTAACCGTCTCACAGTCGATCTGGAAGTGATTATCAAATTCTCTCGGTAAAGGAATTTTCCGAGCACCGAGCATCTCTGGTGTCGACCACATCGGCTGATACCCAGGTTGCTCGATGATGAACGCATCTCCTTTGTCAAGAAGGGAAGAGAACACCAGGAAGTTTGCCTCAGAAGCACCGGTTGTCGTAACGATATTTTCCATAGCGCAGTGATACATCGAACAGAGGGTGCGTTTCAACTCATCAGCACCGTATTGAACGTTTGAACCTAACTCGAACTCATCAGGAAAAGAAAAATCGGTCAGTGTTCTATATTCGTTCATCGTAAGACCATGAATATTACTAAACGCAAGGTTATAGGTCGCCTGTGGAGCGTGTTGCAGCAACCATTCAAACAAATCGATTCGCGGTGCCCGCATGGAAGAAAACATCAAACAGGATATATATTACAGTATGGAGAAATAGGAAAAAGAGAAACAAAAAAAACGTTGTTGTTACAGGGGAGATGCGCCTAACAAATCATACATATTCACATAATGAGACGGTGTCTTGAACGCCATCAAATCATGAGAGGCAAAACTGAAAACCATGTCACCGGTCGCTGGACAGGCGACCCATTGATTCCATGCCTCTGCCATCCCGGTTCCTTTTCCGAGTCGTTCAATGAGACGAAGAAGAGGGAACTCCTCTGCACAGTACCCGTTTCGCAGCACATCTAGGGTAGTATTTAGACTTAAATTTCCCCAGGTATCATTAATGTGGTTGCTTACCGATTTATATAGCTGGAATACCGCAAAATAGGGGTTTGTTTTTTGAAAAAACAAGAGTTTGAGGAACGCAATTAACCCTGCTGGGTTGTAGGGGGTCCGCTGGGTCTTGGCAATTGTCGGGTCGAGAAACACATTGGTTCGACGTACGACATGCTCAATTGTCCAGAACGGGGGTATGCCTTCAGTCGAGTCGTTATGGGTGCTGATGGAGGTGAGATTTGCGGTCTGTTCAAGGGCAAACCCTACGGCAGGGTCTGCTTGAGAGACAATGAAGTTGAACCCATGGGTTCGATTCGTATTGAGGATCTGAAGCGCTTCCTCGACGGTCGTTGCGGAATCCAGGACGGCTTGGACTCGGAAATGATACGGAGTTCCATGGAACGTCTGGTCTCTGCTCCAACAGATCTGTATCCCCAGAGCAACACCATGTGAATTGATACCACCGCCCGTATGAAACGACCCTGCGATTGCAGGACAGAGCGACGCAGATCCGTTTTCCGGATTCCGGACGATAAGAACACAATTCTCATGAGCGTACTTTCCAGAGACAGGGTCTTTGATGTTTGAGGGGAGATCGAAACTCCGGGCGTGGTATAATTGTCCATTTGTCGTCGCAGGTCCCCAAGCTGCAATCCCATAACAGCCATGATCGAGATACTCAATTGCCATGATGGCTGCAATGATATCATAAAAGGAGATGTTCGCTCCATCTGCGATCCCCTGCATCTCTTCGATATACTCCAAAGGGACATAGGGTTTGGAGATGTTCCAATACACAAATAACTCACTTAACGGGAGATAGTGCTCAGCGTACGATAAAAAAGCACGAATATTCTCTTGGACCTCCTCTTGTAACAAGGATCCATGTTGGAATCCCATCTGATAATGCGATCCACTCACGTGGAGAATTGTGATATTGTCCTGTTCTTCAAGCCAACCGCCATCTAAGAGTGCAGCTGTGAATGTAGGTTCTTGAGGCTTTTCTAATGTATGAAAGAAACTTGCTTGAACTACCGGAAGCGTTACAATCAAACAGATGCAGAAACTCCAAATCGGTTTCAATGATGACACCTCTCATGTACCAATAAGAAAAATGCTTTATAAAAATAATGATGCATGAATTTTAAAAACGTTTCGATAATTTTGTATTACTTTTTTGAAAGATATCGTTCTTTTATAACATGAATCATGATTTTGTAAAAAGAAATAATTGATTGAAATACAATAATGATACGATGCTAATCTACTAGAAAACGGTCATTCGAGTTTTTTCATGTCCTCTTCGATGCGCCGGTCTAGTTCCTTATCGACCCCTTGCTCATGAGCGATTTTTTGCATCTCCGCGATAATATTCTCCCAGAGGACCTGCTGCGCCAGGGCATAATCCCACAGGTCAAGACGTTTCGTTCCATCCCCTTTTTTGAATTCATCCATCATCTCTTTTTTATCATCCTCATTCATTGACGAACCCTTCATTCCTCATCGGTGATTTTTCCCTTCTGCGGATTTGTAGCCTGCGCGATCATCGACATTTCTGCAAGAATTTCTTCCCATAGCGCCTCTTGGTCGACAGCGTAATACCACAAATCTAACTTCTTATCCATATCCGCTTTTTTGAAGTCAGTCAGAAATGTTTTCTTATCTTCTTCATTCACAGGAAATCCCAACGAACAATAGAGAAATGGTAAGGACATATATATTTTTTTATTTTCGTATTCATTTGGCTTCAAAAGTCGTATGAATTCTTCAGAAGTGCTTACTCTATCATAAATACTTCGTCACCAAGCGGTGAACAATGAGGAACACCTCTGAAAAGAGACGAACAGGGCTTCGAAAAATCAGGAAGGATTTCCGTTGAGGTAACACGTTTTTAGGGGGGATCATTAAACATTCATACGCAATTAACTGCGATGAAGGCAACAGACAGAAAAAATATTTAAACAAAGACAGGATATTTGGTATGGGATTCGTATGGGATGGGACAAAATGTTCACTTGCGAACGATGCAGTAAACGACTCTGGACGTCTTATCGGAAATTACCAGATGGAAAGGTGGTGTGCAATGAGTGTTATACATTTCATTTAATGCAACTCCTCGATAAGATTAATGACAATAAAGCCTATGACATCGTGTTTAACTTTGTTGAAAAATATCAAGGGAAATACCCTGAGGATCTCATCGAAGAACTCGTGAAATTACTCGGGATAAAATATAAAATCACGATTGATGCATTAAGCTTACGGGAAGTCCTGCAGATCATCTGGGAGAAAATCGAACAGGACAATAGTTTGGTAAAACTCGCCAAGCTCGAACGGGATTTAAAACGATCGATTCCATCCGCCAACGAGTTCTTCTGTGAAGTGTGTAATGTGAAACTCCCAAAAACAGAATACGAGTATTCCATGACCAACTTTGGAAAATCACTCTGCCTGCATCACCAGCGGGAAAAACGTGCATCCCCCCATGCGTTGAAACTGTATGAATCGTTACGAAAACGCGGTGTCTTCTGCGAGCTGGAAACCTCCAATAGCGCTAAGCATATCGACATCGCAGTACGAGATGCTCGTCTTTACATCGGAATCGACGGGGAACACCATAATTTAGACCCAGATCAACTCGTTATAGACCTGATGAACGATGAAGAATCCTACAAAGAAGGATACGCGACCAAACGCTATTCCCTCAAAGAGATCGATGAAAGTCTGGAAGGCATCGCAGACACCTTAACAGAAGTCGTGAAACAACGAACAAAAAAATTCCAACAAGAAAAATTTTTCCCACAAGAGACAGTCACAAAATTCTAAAAAAAACCAGAGAAAACACCTGTTTTTTTCTTGTGATTTTCATTTTCGTACCTATTTTCTATAAGATTTTATGCACTCATGCGTGATGAAACATGCTCTTGTACGGTTGTCTGAAATTCAGCAATCTCAGCAATCTTCAATTCATGATGTAAAAAAGGAAAAGCAAAATTATTAAGAGAGACACCATTCTGGCAATCACAATCGGTGAAGACATCATGGAGAAAGCAACCTTTGGAGCAGGCTGTTTTTGGCATGTGGAAGAAGCATTCCGACATCTCAACGGTGTTCTTTCGACAACGGTAGGATACACCGGTGGTACAACAAAAAACCCGACCTACGAAGAGGTATGTACAGATAAAACCGGGCATGCAGAAGTCGTCGAAATCACCTATGACCCCCAGAAAATAACCTACGTCGAACTTCTTCGCGTTTTTTGGGACATCCATGACCCAACAACAAAAAATCGACAAGGACCCGATATTGGAACACAATACAGATCCGCCATTTTCTACCATTCACCTGAACAAAAAACAGCAGCGGAACTATCAAAAAAGACTCTGGAACAAACCAAAAAATACAAAAAAAAGATAGTCACCGAAATCACCCAGGCAACGCCCTTTTATCCCGCAGAGGAATACCATCAACGTTACTTCGAAAAACATGGAATAGCTGCCTGCCCTCGCTAAAAAAATGTATCAAGAAGCACACAAAGCTTATCTTACCCTAATCAATTCTTGTTAAAGAGGAAGCCATATGATGTCACGAGGTAAAAAGAGACTCCTCCAGGTAGGAAATCTCCTTACGGTCGGTATCACGATTTTGGTAAATGCACTGGCAGTGCTTCTTCCGCTTAACGGAAAAACGACCCAGGAGCTCTCTGACGCATTACCGAATTTTTTCGTACCCGCAGGTCTTACGTTTTCTATTTGGAGCATCATCTACATCCTCTGGATTGTCTTCGCAGTCTATCAAGCACGAGACCTGTTCAAGAAAGAAGAAAGTGACATGCCGTTTCTGCTACAAATCTCTGGGTTGTTTATTCTCAGTGGTGTCGCAAACAGCGCTTGGATTTTCCTGTGGCACTACGAATATGTTGGCTATTCACTATTCATAATGATTCTCCTTCTCAGCTCCCTGCTCGCAATCTATGTCCGCCTCAACATTGGGAAAGCAATGGTTCCACTGAGAGAAAAGCTCTGTGTCCATGTCCCTTTCAGCGTCTATCTCGGCTGGATAACGGTTGCGACCATCGCAAATGTCACCGCATTTCTCGTTTCCGTGGAGTGGGACGGGTTGGGAATCGACCAATTAACCTGGACCATCCTCATTATCGCGGTTGGAACCCTTCTAACATATCTGATGCTTGTTCTCCGAAAAGATGTGGCATTCAGTCTGGTTGTTCTCTGGGCGTATCTAGGGATCTGGATGAAACGGATGACCCAACCAAACACCATTACCGATATGGATGTCGCCACCACAGCAAGTATCGCATTGGTCCTTATTGTCGCCGGTATTCTTGCAGTGATCGGATATCAACTGATGAACAAACCCAAACAAAAGTCTACCAAAAAAACTTGAAAAGAACGATTTTTTCAACCCTGTCGGAGCAGAATGCCTTTTAAAACCACAGGGGATGTATCAGCAGATTCCCATGATCAAAATCATCTCCTTTGACTTCGACGGCACCATCGCGAAACACACCTTCGCAGATGCTTTCTGGCTTGAAGGAGTACCAGCGCTCTACGCTAAACAACAGCATCTTGATATCGAAACCGCAAAGAAACATCTCTTCGAAGAGTACGAAAAGATAGGAGATAACAGGATTGAATGGTACGACCCTGGCTACTGGTTCGATCGCTTCAACCTTCAAACAGATTGGAAAAAAATGCTATTGTCCTATAGAAACAACGTTGAAATCTACCCTGAGGTTCCATCAGTTCTCAAGCGACTGGCCAAACAGTATCACCTCATTATCAGCTCCAATGCAAAAAAAGAATTCATCGATGTGCAACTCAGACAAGCCAAATTAACTTCTTACTTTGATAATGTTTTTTCCTCCACCTCGGATTTTCACACAGTCAAAAAAGTTACGGATTTCTATGCGATGATCTGCCACAACCTGAACATTTCACCCCAGGAGATGATCCACATCGGTGATCATGAAGAGTTCGATTATCTCTCTCCACAAAAAATTGGCATCACCTCGTACTATCTGGATAGAGAGAAACAAGTCCGAGGTAGGCATATCGTTTCTGATTTAAAGCAGTTTGAACAAGAAATCCTTCGGTGAAATTATCCGATATAACGAATATCATCTGGTTTTTCTTTGACCATTGTTTCCATTTCATTGAGCTGCTGGGCGATATATTCAATTTCTTTTGCCTTCTCCTCAAGCCGAGACAAATCGATTTCGACATTCACTGCCTTCGTGAGAACCTTTAAGACCGCTTTCGCACTCTTCGGGTCGACAAGATACCCTGGTGTTTCCCCCATAAAACAAATCCCGACCACCCCACGGAGCTTCCCTAACCCAAGCAGCAAACCACTTGCTCCTATGATACCACCCCCAGGTTCGTTCTTCTTAAAAACCGCTCCATACTTTTTCATGGTTTTCACCAGACGAGCATCGGTAGTAGCAAAGAGCACCTTGGGTTCCTTTATTTCCCGCCCAAGGCCGTACCCGCCAAGGGTGAACATCTGTTTCACTCCAAGGTCCTGCACCACATCAAGGATGGTCTCTGCAAGTTCGTATTGTCCTTGTGATGAAAGCCCCTGGTAATCCCCTGTGAGCAGAACAATATCCTGCTGACCTCTCTTCTTTGCCTTCCAATAGAAAAACTCGTTGTTGACCAATTTCACCGTCCCATCGGGATTAATGAACACCTGTGGAGGAAAATCCTTGCTATAAAGCTCAGCGAATTTTCTTGCTTTCATGGTATCAATAAGATGTTCCACAGCAAGTTTTCCGACGTTCCCAATCCCAGGCAATCCCTCAATAAAAATCGGATTCTTCAGTTTTGGAATTTTATCCACATATTTAATTTCTACTAATTTCATTGACTCATCTCTTCCCTATTTCTTTTTTTTAATTCCCGGCGGTACTTCCCATAATGATCCTGCGGTGAAAAACGAGCAGGGCTCCGTGACACTGTGTTTCCTTTGCAGAGGAAACAGATCGGATGCATGGTGTACCGCTGACAATGAACACAATACAATATTTCAGACATTATTCTTCTACTTCACGTTGAAACTCACATTCGCCTTTCATTTTTTTCATATATGCTTCAGCGCGATCAACTGCTTTTTTCATCTGAGATTCCGCAATCTTATAATCAGGTGCTTTCACCTTAATCATGTAGCGAGGTGCACCAATATATCTGATGTCGATGGTGACGTCGTCGAATTCGCTTTTTTCCGCAACAGCGAGTGCCTCTTTAATATGTGTTATCCCATCAGAAAGATAGGAGGTGAGAAGCAGCATGCCTTTAATTTCGACGAAAGGAACAGTGATGCTACTTTTTGCAACTTCCTCGAATTTCTTTAGCCATTCCCCGGAGAATCCATCGTTTCTTAGGGTGTTTGCATCATAAGCGCATTCCTCAAACGCTGCGTACATCGTTCCATATTTTTTTACCAAGGCTTCGCCGAATTCGTTGTAACATTGATCAACGGAGTTCCCAAGGGCTTGTGCGACCATCTCGAAAAGCTTTGTTGCCTTCTGGGCATTCTTCCAATCCTGGATTTTCTCCCTTCTCTGATGATCGTTGACTTTCTTAAGGGAAAGGTCAATGTGTTTCTTTGCTTGATCGACATGGACGACCTTACAGACAACTTTCTGTTTTTCTCTGACAAAATTACGGATGCGCTTGACCCAGCCGGTCGCTATTTCAGAAATATGGATGAATCCTTCTTTGTTCGGGTACTCATCAAGAGAAACAAACGCGCCAAAGCCTTGGACTTTGGTGATGGTGCCGACAATGAGTTCTCCTTCTTCAGGGTACTCCTTCTTCATCATGGAGAAAAACCTTATTCAATGGTTTCTAAAATGGTTCCTTTTATCCGCGCCTTCCCACCATTAGGGGTCGCAAGTTTACTGCCGCAGATATGGCAGAGCACAGTCGTACTTGCCTTATCAAACAGAACTTGCTCGTTTTCACAATCATTACAGCGTACTTTAATGAACCTGCTTTTCGGTTGATCCATAAGGTTACTCACCTTCTATCTCAAATTTTTTTGACCGGATGCTGGGTGGCTGATGCATTTTTTTACAGACGGTGCACATAAACCGGGTGGCAATCCGTCTGCTGGTCTTCTCTCGTCCCTCTGGTTTTGGCCGAGGAAATCCTCCGTATCCGCTGGTGGCTCGTCTGAACCGTCGTTGTCCTCGCGTCAGCTCACTTGCCTTCCGTTTCTTCATCTTGTCAACTTCATGAATCGTATGTTTTTTACAGAATGGACAGTACCGTTTGATTTTCCTAGGTATTTTCATAGATATCACAGTTCGATTGTAACCGTAAGTAAGAAAGGTATATAAAAATGTAGGGGGCCTTATTTCACCTGTGAAACAATCTGTTTTTTTAGGAGCGGTTCGGTCATTTCGCTTGGCAGGGAAAGCACGTCTTCTTTCCGTAATAAATAGATTTTCCCGTCTGTACCAATGAACTCAGGAGTGTCTTCTAGAACACGGACGATGGGATGGGTGTTCGGCTCGCCCTTCAAAGGAGTCTTCGTTGGTGATGCTGGCGAGGTCTGTGCTGACCAGTCTGATGGTGTTTCAAAGATGTCCTTCCGAGAGACCTTTATTTGTTCGACAAGAGAACTGTATAATTTTTTTTCGATTTCAAGAAGATTGGATAGGTCAGGAGTGGCTCCACGGGCGGTCGCAAGTGCCGCCTGGACAATTTTTTTCTCCCGAAGTTCATAGATGCTGTTTGCGATTTTTTTGGTGTTCTGGATTTCATCAGTGAAGAGTTTGCATTTTAAGGGATTCTTTTCGTTTTCGACACTTCGTTCAAGTGTTGTAAGAAATGAGGATAGATCTTTATAGAAATTGACATCGATTTTTGTAAGAAGAGACGATGCTTGCTCATCTTGTTGGAGTCTTCGAAGTGTTTTATAGGTGATAGTGTTGTGTTCCGCCATAACCGATACATTCTACAAAATAAGAATCATCATTAAATAGTTTTAGCTCCTTTTCTTTTAAAATAGGATGAGAGTTGTTTCTCGGTTCGTTTATAAAGGTTGAAACCAATAAAGACAAACCATATATATAGCATTGTTCTTATATTCTCTTTGGGAAAGAGTAAATATTTATAGAAGAGAGGGAGAATGAATGAAAAAATCTCAAAAAAATTTCTTTATGTCAGCTGGTGCCGTCCTCATCTTTCTTCTGAGTTGCGGTGCATCAAGCATCTCAGGAACTAACACCGCATCAACTATCGATGAAATGCAACAACAGCCTATACAGCAAGAAAAAAATGATGCGGTCATCACTTGCTATATCGGTGGTCTCCCACATACCCAAGTGATCTCCGTTGAATCAGGGGTATATCTCCAAGAACTGTTTACAGCACTAACAAAAGCACATGCACAGAATCCGTGGTCCAAAGAGACACAAGAGCTCCAACGACAGATACTCCTCTATGCCGAACAGTACGAGTTATTACCCCGTGGGATGTCCGCAGAATCAGTCCTTACGCAATTTCAAAAACAGGGTCACACCATTGAGTCACTTCGTACAAACCTTGATACACATCGTGCTGTGTACGAAGGGACTGGACAAGAAATGTTCTGCAACTTTGTCTCAGGAGGTCAAGGGGCAGCCACCCCTATTATCATCCTCCCCCGATTCATCCCCATTCTCATGACTCCTATTCCTCGTCTTTTCGTCGGCTGGAAAACATCAATGGGGTATACGAGTTGCGGCGGTCTGCGATCAGGGACTGGGTTTATCGCATATGGCCCGCAGCAGGGTGTTTCACTTGGTTTCTGGGGCATTGGATTTAGCATCTTCCTTCCACCGGTGATGGCCTATGGGATGTTCGGCTACGCTCTCTACATGAAGGTGTCAGCTGATTACATGGAATATTGGCCACCAAATAATCCACCAGAAGTAACTGCGGTGTATCCATTGGATAATGCCGCGTATGTGCCGTTGTCAACCACCGAGTTACAATTCCACATTAGCGACTTAGATAACGAGCTGATGAGCTACAGCGTCGTCACCAGCCCGGATATTGGTGGTGGCAACGGGAACATGAAACAAGATGGGACCTATTCAATCCCTGTGTCCGGCCTGAAGAGTTTAACCACGTACACCTGGACTGTGACGGCTTCTGATGGGAAGGATGCAACGGAAGAGGTGTTTTCGTTCACCACCGAAGGGGTCGCACCCATCATCTCTGACATCACCCCGGTGAATGGTGAACTCTTTGTCCCAATGGCCCAAGACTATCTGCGGTTTTATCTCCGTGATCCACAAAATGATCCCATCGATTACACAGTTGAGACCTCCCCACCGATCGGGTCCGGGAGTGGCTCCGGTGTTGGTGCGGGGTTCGTAACCGTTCCTATAAGCGGTCTTCAGGATACGACTATCTACCATTGGTATGTGAACGCCACCGACGGGACATACCCAACATCAGAAGAGTATTGGTTCCAAACCGAACCATTAATGGACTTTGATCCCTTTGCAGAAGGGTGGCAGTATCGGAAGATGGTGACCATTGATCATTCCAAGGTCGCTGAACCGCTGCATGATTTCCCGGTGTTTATCCAAAGCGTTGATGCCGATTTGAAAAATCATACGCAATCCGATGGTGATGACATCTTGTTCATGGATGGAGCAGGTATTGCTCATCGACTATGGCATGAAATAGAGACCTATGATGAGAATACGGGAGAACTTGTTGCATGGGTGAAGATTCCAGCTATTGATATCACGGAGGACACAATATTTTATTTATACTATGGTAACCCAGCTGTTACTTCGCAGCAGTTCCCCAGTCAGGTGTGGGACGATTCTTACCAGGCTGTATGGCATCTTCAGAACGACCCTGTTACTCCAATTTTAGATAGTTCTTCGTTTGAGAACCATGGAACAGCTTCTGGCGGTATGACCATGACAAATGTGGTCGCTGCCAAGCTCGGTAACGGCCTCCGTTTTGATGGTGTGGATGATTATGTGAGCGCCCCAGATAGTGATTCTCTTCGCCCGATTGATGTCACCCTCAGTGGCTGGTATAAACCTCTGGCAGCTGGGAAAGGTATGTATGTTATTTCGAAAGCATCATTTGATTACTGGGGAAACGCGGATGGACATACCTACGGTTTTATGATATCTAATGATAACAGTTTGAAAGCAACTTTTGAACGACCGGATAGCCAGCAGTTCGATTCCGCAGGGAATTTTATTACCTCACAGAATGAATGGTATTATCTGACGCTCACCTTCAACGAGGGGACCAATATAGGTACCCTGTATGTCAATGGTGTTCTCCAGGGAAGTGTTGGTCCCTGTCATTCGTCGGTGCTCTGGTATCCTCAACCATGGGATTTCATCATTGGCGCAAGTCGACAGTCGACCGGATCGACCAGGGTACCAAATGTTTTCCAGAACTGTTTGATAGACGAGGTGCAGGTGTTAAATTCAGTGAAAACCGCCGGATGGATCGCGACAGAATATTCCAACCAGAACGACCCCGCTGCGTTCCTGTCATTTGGCACTGAAGAAACAGAGCCATAAAAAGGCTCCTGATTCATGGTTCACATCAGATCAATCCATTAGCACAAATTCGAAAACTCGCTTTACCACCCTCGGGTTGTGACCGGTGCTTGATAATGGTTGCTTCCCGTTGTCCGATTCCTTTTCTGTCAAACCGAACTATTGTTTTAGTCATATGCTCGACATCGCGGTTCGTAAAGGGCTTCACCTCACCTTTTTTATTTGTATAAACCTGTTCGGTGATAATGACCCAGAGATCTTTTTTGCGGGCAGCTAGCTGCAGGTTCGTCACCTGTCTGGTAAATGATCGTATCGCTGCCTCGTGGTCCTGTTCGAGATTCAGTCGATAAAACATAGTGATGGTGTCAATGATAATCAGGCCGACTCCTTTGGTTTCAATCGCATCGCAAATCATCTGCTCCTGAGATTCAAATGATATCGGTATAAAGAACAGAATATCGTTGAGGAATTTTTTGTAATCACAGTCGACACACAACTGCCGAAACCGTTCGAAAGAAACCCCCTCGGTGTCAATATAGGCGACCCGTTTACCAGAACGAATACATTCCCGGGCTGCCTGAAGACAAAAATTGGTTTTTCCGGATCCAGCTTCACCGTAGATTCTGGTGATGATTCCGCTTTCAAGACCGCCCCCAAACAACGTATCTAAGGGAGAGCATGCGAGAGATAACACCGTCATGACAGGCACCCTGAGAGACCGAGGTTATAAAAGAGTTTTCGAAGCCTATGCCTGAAGTATTTCATCAAATGTATACGTCTCCCATTCCCGTCTCCCGAGGACGATTTCTAGTTCTACGGGGGTGATGATTGGTTTTTTATATTGGAGATACTCATCTATTGCGATGCGGGGGCACGCGGTCGATACGTAACAGTCTAAATCGAATCCTTGGAGGGCGACTGGGGAGAACTCATCCTGGGTGATGAGCACAGAAAGCTTCCCAGCGGCATCAAGCATCTGCTGCAGCGCATAAGCAAGTTTTATGCGTTGTTGCCCACGCTTTAATCCAAGAAGAATCCCATATCGCCGTGCATTCCGGCAGGCGAGAATCGCACCGTACCGTTGTCGTAATATGTTGTTTTTCATGTCCTCGATCTCTTGTTTTTTCACCGTGTTGGTATACGGGTCTGCAGCAACCACAGATTTTTTTGTGCTCATCAGAAGACCAACCGGGTGGAACGTTCCACTCCCGATGAATAAAAAACAATCGATCTGCGCAGCAAGCATTGTTCCTGCTGAGAAATTACATCCGAGGATTTGACCGTTTGCAGCAATTCGCTCATCGCCTTTAGCGATGAACGGTTCAAGGCGATGGTTTTGTAATATCTCTTCGGCCATCGGGAGCGTATGCAGGTGTTGTGCGGTGGTGACTAGTCCAATTCTTTTCCCTTCTAATGAGGGTATAGCCTTTTCAACGACCTTGGATACATCCAGCGTTGATTGTGCGTTCACAAACAGGGTAGGAATCCAGAAATTTTCGACATCAGCAATGGGAGTATGTCCAATATGAATTACACAGTCCACATCCATGTTTTTCAGTTCATAGTTCACCACATCACATGCGCCATAACAGGGGTCCGCAGACACAAGGACGGTCGTTCCGGTTTCTTTTTTGATGAATTCGATCAACGGAAAAATGCTCCGTTTCAAACCTTCTGGAATCTGCACTGCAATGGTTTTGTAGTGTTTCTGCTGAATGAGGTGAACCACAGATTCAACGTCGATGAGGTACCCTGATATTTCCATTAGATCACCTCGTGTAATTGTCTGAGAAGCTGTTGATAGAAGCCCATTCGATAGTCGAAGGATTCGTTCGAGGTATCTATTGTAAGACAGTGTTCTTCAGAGGTAAATGGTTCATATGTTGTTTTTTGTGCCTGATAGACCTCCCAGCGGCCATCGGAGATTGATTTTTTCTTTACTCGATCATCCAATCGTTTCTTTACAATAGCATCCGGGCAGATGCATTGAACAATCATCATCGTCGCATGATGTGTTGCTGCGAGATGGTGCGCCATCTGGCGGTATTTTTTCTTCTGGAATGTTGCATCAAGGACGATGTTCTCTCCATTTTGTAAGGAGGAGGATGCATGCTTCATGACTAATTCATAGGTTTCATCAATTTTTTTTGGATCGTATAAGCCGGTATTGTACTGATCATGGTGTTGTTCGTACG
>JBAZLE010000011.1:0-24844 GCA_041650455.1 Thermoplasmatota archaeon
AGGGGTCCTTGGCGGGGAAATGGTCTGGCCGTTCGTCGTAGCCGGAGCCGTCCTTGCCTTCGTCCTCATCCTCATTGGACTACCGGTGCTTCCAGTTGCAATCGGGATCTACCTCCCCTTCACCCTTAGCACTCCTATCTTCGCCGGCGGTGTCGTCCGATCGATTACAAACCGTGCAATCGCCAAGAAATACGGGAGCGCACAAGAAGAGGAAATCAGCGATTGGGATCTTGCCATCAAACAAACCGATGTGGCGCCAAAAGAAAAGATTATAAGAACCGGACTTCTTCTCACCGCTGGATTGATCGCAGGAGAAGCCTTGATGGGTGTCATTGTCGCATTCCTCATCATCGCTGGATTAAATTTCGCGGTCTTTGAATACCCACCGATCTTACCATCGATCATCATCTGGGTCTTCATCGCAGCGCTCCTCGCGTATATCCCCTTAAGGGAAATCTACGCCAATGACGACAAGTAAAGGATTGCCAACGGTTGATGAGTTACTTCTCTACAAACCAAAGCGATTAGAATTCCACTGGTCTACAGATACGCAAGGTCTGATCACACTTACCGTACCAAAATTCACTGGCAAACTCGGAAAATCCTTCTGCAGAGTTCTCAAACGGCAGAACACCTTCGAAGCACACCTAGACAAACTAGGGTCCATGATTTGGATTCACTGCGATGGAACAACGACGGTCAAAGAAATTCTCACGGTGATAACAAAAGAATTCCCTGACGAAAAAAACATCGATCAACGTCTCTTCTTGTTTCTCCAACAACTCAAAGCACTCAATTATATCACGTATTAACCAGTCTCAAGATGCGCTGTTATCACCTGCAAGACTCCGGAGTCACGGTTCCACTGTTTTTCTGCATCATCAATCACCAGTCGCTTGGAAAACATAGGGCCGGATAACACCAGCGTTTCATATTCTCCTCCTTCACCAGCGATATTAATCCCCTGTTTCCTCTGAAGAGAGCACAATGCATCAATGGTTTCCTCATCAATGATTCTCCCAAGCCAGGTCTCGTCAAATCCCTGAGCGAACACACCGACGATAATGCTCTGAAAACCCGCATGAACCTGGTCACGTACCAACAACTCTTGGTCCTTATGCCATAGCGGGGAAAAAGATTTCAGTCCCAACTCATCACAGATTTTTTCAATGCGCGTCCGTTGATACTCCGAAGCGATTGCGCCACTGACGACTCCGTCAATCTCCAGACCCTGCAGCAACTGTTTCAAATCCCCGAGTTCTGTTTCTTTTTCAGCCGTCGTTTTTCCCTGCACTAAGGGGATATCCAACGCTTTTGCGAGCAGATTGGTCTGACGAATATTGATCGAATGAAACATCCAGGAGTCAGGTTTTTCTGGAAAAACAGTCACAAGAGCAGAAATCTCCCAGCCGTACTGTTGAGTGACGTACACCGCAAAGACCGAATCCTTCCCACCAGAGAACAACGCCGCGACTCTCATCACCATAGGTATCTCTTTAAATAAATAAACATTTCTTGGTGGTGGTCAGGCTGATGAGAATCGGGATATTATGCGGGCATCATATGCCGGATTTGATGAAAGATTCAGATAGAATCAAAGTGCACACACCCTATGGAGATATCGCTCTACAGACATCAACACTTGATGACCATGAGGTATTCTACATCCAACGCCATGGAGAAGAAGCAAATCTCCCACCACACCGGGTCAACCATCTCGGAAACATCCATGCACTCGCCGTCAGTCACGTCTCCTGTGTGTTTTCCGTCGGAACCGTCGGGTCAATGAAGAACTCGATACAGCCAGGGGAACTGGTGATCCCCCATGATTTTATTGACGCGACGAAAGCACGACCGACGACCTTCTTCGATGACCAACGGGTTCATGTGGACATGACTGAACCGTTCTGTCCATCGCTACGGGAACTTGTCATACACTCCAGCAAAAAACTCAAGGACATCACTGTCCATGACCATGGAGTGTACCTCGTCACCGAAGGCCCACGCTTGGAGACCGCTGCGGAGATACAATTGTATTCCAGGGTCGCTGATATCGTCGGGATGACCTTGGCTCCTGAAGTGATCCTCGCAAGAGAAAAAGGTATGTGTTTTGTCTCCCTCTGTCTGGTCTGCAACATGGCAGCTGGACTTCAGAAAAAAGTACCCGCAGATGAAATCGTATCAGTATACAAGAAGAAAGAACCGTTGATTTCAAAGATACTCCAGTTGACGATTCGGTCTCTTAATGAGAAACAACCCTGTTCTTGTCCTGGTGACATCTCCAAGGCCACTTTATGAAGTCATACGAACTCATCGAACATACCGCTGATGTTGGTGTGAAAGCATACGGGAAGACCCTTGCGGAGGCGTATGAACACGTTGCAAAAGGGATGTTCGATATCATTACGGATGAATCGATCATCGACCCTGTCGGTCAATACGACATCAGTCTAGAAGCACCAGATCTTGAACAACTGCTGGTCGATTGGTTATCCCAGTTACTTTTTTTGAATGGTGCACAGAACCTGGTGTTTGGAAAATTCGAGGTGACCGTCGCAGGAAATCGTCTTTCCGCCCATGTCTTTGGTGAGAAGTACGACACCAAGAAACATAAGATGGGTGTGGAGATCAAAGCAGTGACCTACCATATGTTGCAGGTGAGCGAGAAGGACCCGATTTTTGTGCAGGTGTTATTTGATATCTAAAGAAAAAGGAGGAAAGAAAAAAAGTAGGCAACGTCATTGAATAGTTTCAATGACCTGTTGTTTTTATTTAAATACGTAGACGACGTTGCACCATGTAATAGGAAGCATCTACCGGACGGGACGCCTTCCTCATTGAAGTCTTTTTTGCCGGATCCCACCGTCCGGTCTCCTCACCAAAACCTAATACGAATCCTTATATGGGAGGTGTTTATACCGAAAAACTACAAAAAGGTGAAATCATGAGTCAAGAGAAGATATCTGAAGAGATGACCATTAAGGAAGTCATTGACAATTACCCAGAAACCGCGATGGTCTTCATGAAGTACAACATCGGTTGCATCGGCTGTCTTGCTGCTTCTTACGAGAAAGTAAAAGATATCGCTACCGTTCATGGCATCGACATCAAGGCATTAGTCAAGGATTTAAATTTAATCGTTCAGAAAAAATAATACCATCAGAACGTACGTGTTCCCTTATCCCGTACGTTTTTTTTTCTTTTTGTATTTTTCTTCCGTGGTATAGGAATACGTTCCCCAAGGAAGATTCGTAACAGGTTTGGATACTTGCTTGGTATTTTTCCACTCCCGTACCCGACCCGGATGATTTTCATCAGAGGCATCTCCCCAAAGGCGGACGCGAGGGTTGAGATGACCGCGGCACCGGTTGGAGTGACGGTCTCCTGGGTCCGTTCCACGGTATAGACAGGTATACCTTTAAGAAGCTCAACGGTTGCCGGGGCAGGCAACGGAAGCACCCCGTGCTGGCAAGACACAAACCCATGACCCAGGGGAAGAGGGGAGCAATAAATCCTCTCAATTCCAAGCAGGGTGACACCGACGACGGATCCAACAATATCGATGATGGAATCCACCGCACCAACCTCATGAAAATGAACATCCTCGATTTTCATATGATGTATTTTCGCTTCTGCTCTTCCTAAATTATAAAAGATGGTTTGACTGAGTTTTTTCACCTTGGGGTCTAATGTGCTGTGCTGCAGAAGAGTGATAATATCAGTAAGACTCCTATGATGGTGATCCTCGGTGACAACGACGGTAACATCTGTAGCTGTGATATGGTTGCACTCGATGTTTCGAACAATCAAATCGTAACCGGTGAGCCGGAGTTTTTTCAGCTCTTTTTTTAAAACGTTCTCATCAAGCCCCAAATCAAGGAGTGCACCAAGGATCATATCCCCCGCAATACCGGAGAAACAATCGAAATACGCAATCGTCATAGATTCCTCACCTGTTGATAAGACTCGCGAAATACCCTGCGCCAAAACCGTTATCGATGTTTACCACCGCGACTCCTTCCGCACAGCAGTTCAACATGGTCAGCAACGGTGCGATGCCTTGGAAGCTCGCCCCGTACCCGACACTGGTTGGTACCGCGATGACTGGTTTTGAGGCAAGACCCCCGACAATACTGGCAAGAGCGCCCTCCATCCCAGCGACTACGATGATGACATTTGCTTGAAATATCTTTTCTTTGATATCGAACAAGCGATGTACGCCTGCGACACCAACATCGTAGAATTTTTCTACTTTATTTCCCATGAGTTCTGCGGTGACAACCGCTTCTTCTGCAATGGGGATATCAGAGGTGCCTGCAGTAAGAATGAGGATGGTCCCTTTCTTTTTTTTCGGTTTGTACCGCTGGATGATCACGGTTTTTGCTGATTCGTTGTACTCTGCAGTTGGATATGATTTCTTTATAGAGTGAACGATAGTTTTCGTTGCCTTTGTCAGGAGGATGTTTTGGT
This sequence comes from Thermoplasmatota archaeon, assembly GCA_041650455.1. Taxonomy (GTDB): domain Archaea; phylum Thermoplasmatota; class E2; order DHVEG-1; family DHVEG-1; genus SM1-50. The sequence goes on from JBAZLE010000011.1 coordinate 4,471, forward strand.
CTTCGGGTAGTTTTTGGAGGATCTGTGAAATCTGCTGGAGGGTTTTTCCCGGGCAGAAGATCGTCTCAGGAAACCCTTTGCGAACCTCCCGGTGGGTATCGAGTTTGGCGAACTCCAAATCCTCATAAGGCAAGGTCTTGAGTTTCAGCAGGACCGTCGATAGACTCACTTTTCCAGCCCTGTAGTCTTGTAAGAGTTTTTTCATTGGTTGAGCACCTCGTTCAGACTCCCCGTCCGATATCCTTCAAGGTCTACAGTGATGTAGATGAAGCCCAGTGTCTTGAATTGTTTGATTACCTTTTCTGTATTTGTGAGGAGAAGCGGGATATCCTCTCGGTTCATCTCGATTCGTGCGATCTCGTTATGGTAGCGGACTCGGCATTGCCGTATCCCCAGTGAAAACAGGTACTCCTCCGCAGAGGCGACTTGTTCGAGACGTTCTTTGGTAATCTTCACCCCGTAGGGGAACCGGGAGGCGAGACAGGCGAACGGTGGTTTGTCTGCTGATGCCAGATGTAAGGAAGTGGAAAGGTCCCTGATTTCTTGTTTCGTTAGTCCGACCTCCTGTAGCGGACTTCGTATCCCTAGTTCGCTTCGTGCGCGATCACCTGGACGATAGTCACGTCGGTCATCAGCGTTCGAACCATCGAGGACTGCGTTGAGATGATGCTGTTGAGCAATCCGTTGTATTTTTTGGAATAATTCTTTTTTACAGTAGTAACAACGATCAGGAGGATTCTCAGAAAACTGGGGTATTGCAAACTCTTCAGCGTGGATGACCAGATGAGGGATACCAATCTCCTTAGCGTACTGTTTTGCTTCCTCCAGCTCTCTTGCAGGGTAGGTGGAAGATGTCACAGTAACCGCAAGGGCGTTATCTCCAAGGACATCATAGGTTACTTTACTTAAAAAAGTGCTGTCCATCCCACCAGAATACGCAATCGCACAGCTCTTCAAATCGTGCAGCATCTGTTGAAGGTGGTTCAGTTTTTCCTGTTCCGTGGTTTTCACAGGAGAAACAAGAAAGGTCATGCCTTTATAATGGTTCTCTGAGCAGCATTATTTGAACAAGTGATTCAGCTTCTGGGATTTTCGCTTTTTCCATGCTTCTTTGTGATACGCGTAGCTTACCATGAGGGGGAACGTGATGGTTGCTTCACCATAAACCATTTGTTCATAGCCGGTATCGACCTTCCCCCAGGAGTTCGCCTCTTTCAACGTCGAACCTGATAGAGCACCGTCGCGTTCGTCTGCCACTGTGAGCTGAATCGCGTACTTATGCATCGGCGCGTCAACTCCAAGGATATCTGCGGCGACAACAGTGTCTTGCACAAAATTCTTCGGTACTCCTCCGCCAATCATGAACAACCCGGTCTGTTTGCAGTGGACTTTCAATTCAGTCAGTTCTCTGAAGTCTTTCACAGAGTCAATCGTCAGATGATTCTTCTTCCGATCATGCTGATGGAACACCAAGCCGAATCCTGCGCTTGAATCTGAGAACGCGGGGCAGAAAATCGGCACCTCCTGATGGTACGCTTCCAGGACAAAGGAGTCAGGGTTTTTCCCATGTGTATCCAGGTGTCGTCCCATCTCATAGATGAACTCCCGAGAGGAGTACGGGCGCGGTGGAAGTGCATCAGCGATTTCCTTTGTTGTCATATCACAGACCCGCAGATCATCCTCGTCGATGAAGGTATCATAGATCCGGTCGATGTGAATCTTCTGAAGCTTGGAATCATCCACACGTACCTCACCGCGGAAATGCTGAAAACCAAGTCCTTCGAAGAAATCCTGGTCGACGACGATGGCACCGGTTGAGACGATGGCATCGATCATGTTGTGACGGATCATATCAACAATCACGTTTTTCAATCCGGCGCTCACCAGAGACCCTGCGAGACACAGGATGATGGAACAGTCCTGGTCCGTTAACATCGTCTGATAGATCTTACAAGCATTTGCGAGGTTGCGTGACTGAAACGCCATATAATCAAAGGCTTCAATCAGAGGGATGGCGTTAAACGTCTTGATGTCGATATGTTTAATCGGTGTAGAAAGCAATTCTTCTTTTTCGTATTTCATTCTGATAACCATCAAGCGGTAATTCATCTGGGTTTTTCTTTTTTTCTGCGGGGGAAATATAACAAATATGATACGCGGAAGAAGAACGAGGCAAGTCCTTATTAATCAGAGAAACGATGCGAGATGAGAGGAGATGTGAGATCGCCATGGATTGGTCTCTTATACTGTTTATCTGCATCATCATTATTCTTTTTCCTCTCATCATCATTTTTTCCCTCTGGCGTTATCGTACGATTAAATCGCTCATGGAGCATCAGGCGATGAAACGAAGCGGGACCGTCACCGGGTCTTTTCTGTTACCGGTCCTGAAGTTCCCCTATCACGAACAGACGATGGTGGTTATTTCAGTACCTGGGTCGAAGTATCGCCATGCAAAAACAGAAGCAAGCATGACCTTACGAAAACCAGCAGCAGCGGATCTTACAATCGTCAAAGAATCAGCTGCCATCCGCTTAGGAAAGGCATTGGGGGCAGCAGATGTCCAACTCGGAAGCGACGAATTTGACAGGGAATTCCGAATCAAGACAACGGATGAGTTCTTCGCAAGAAATATGCTGAATTTTAGGTTACAACAGAAACTCTTAGAAATGAAACCGCAGAAACCCCGACTCGCCCTTGAAGGAACGCGACTCGCGGTAAGCGTCCCTCGAGTAATCAAAACAGAGGAGGGGTACGATCAACTCCTCGATCTGATAATATCGGTGGTGGATCGGTTATCAGAGCTTTCAGCGTAGTGTTCCTACTTCCCTTCCTTTTTTCGGAAATGCAAGGAGACAGAATTCATACAATACCGCTGACTGGTCGGTGCTGGTCCATCATCGAACACGTGACCTAGATGTCCACCACACCGTGCACAGAGCACCTCGGTTCGGCTCATTCCCAAACTCCGGTCAGGTTTCAACACCACCGCGTCAGGACCCAGGGGGGAAAAGAAACTAGGCCATCCTGTTCCAGAATCGAATTTGGAATCAGAGGAAAACAGCAGGTTCCCGCATCCAGCACAGACATAGGTTCCTTCTGCAGTTTCGTGCACATACGTTCCAGTGAACGGAGGTTCTGTCCCTTTCTTACGGAGCACCAGAAACTCTTCAGGGGTGAGGATGTTCTTCCATTCTTCCTCTGATTTTTGTATCTTTTTATGCTCCATAGAATCCACCATTCATATGGACAATCCTTCCCTCTTTATAAACTTCCTCTCACGGAGGATGATAATCTGTTCGTAACATTTAAACCATCTCCTCCTGTATCCGGTCTTTGTATGCATGAATGGGCGCTTGCGGAATCCATTGTCATGGCCACCTTGGAAGAAGCACGGAAAGAACAACTCAAGACGATCACCCAGGTGACTGTGTATATCGGTGAACTCCAACAAATAGAAAAAGAAATCTTCCTCTTTGCCCTCAATGAGTTAGCCAAATCACAAAAACCTCCAATAAAAACGGATGCGTTTGTGCTGAAAACAGAGAAAAGCACCCTCCTGTGTAAAACCTGTGGGAAGACCTGGAAATACAGCGACATGAAGAAAAAACTCAATGAAACAGAGTCGGAGTCGATCCATTTCATCCCAGAGGTCGTCTTCGTGCATGCACGATGCCCCCATTGCGGGAGCCCTGATTTTGAAATTACGAAAGGACGAGGCGTCGTGCTGTCAAACATCAAAGGGGTCCGATGATCATGGAGCCGCGGACCAGTGTCATCGAGAAACGTCTGAAACACATCCGTAAAATCATCGCGGTCGCAAGTGGCAAAGGCGGAGTGGGAAAAAGCTTGGTCGCCTCCAGTCTTGCGCTGCATCTCTCCCAGAAGGGGTATCGGGTCGGGTTGTTGGACCTGGACTTGTACGGACCATCCTCGCACATCATCCTTGGAGTAAAAAACGCCTTTCCCACTGAGGAAAAAGGAATCATCCCGCCCGTGGTTCACGGGATCTCCTTCATGTCCATTGTGTATTTCACCGAAGAAAAACCATCCCCCTTCCGAGGAATTGATATATCCAATATCATCCTTGAGCTGCTGGCAATCACCCAATGGGGAACTCTTGATTTCCTCATCATCGACATGCCACCAGGGATTGGTGATGAGACCCTTGACGTGATCCGGTATATGAAGACCAGCGAGTTTTTGGTAGTGTCAACCCCGTCAAAGGTTGCAATGGGAGCAGTCGGAAAACTCCTGACTATCTTAGTGGAATTAAAAAAACCAGTTCTTGGCGTCATAGAAAATATGACCATGACTAATTCAGTGTATATTCAACAGGAAATGAAACGGCTCAGGGTCCCGTATCTGGGAAGGATTCGTTTTGATGACACCTTAGAAGAAGCAATCGGAAATCCCGATCGCCTATTAAATACACCAGTGATGAAAGACCTGACAAGACTTCTTCAGAAAATCAATCTTTAAAACAGAGGCTTCGTAGAAGGACTCCCCCCAACAAGTATGTAGGTCCGCGCTTCCCCGACGGTGAACAGCGAACCGGTCACACAAAGAAGGTCTTGTTGCTTCATGATGCGTTTCGCTTGATCGATTGCTTTCGGGACGGAGTCTTCAACAAACACTGTTTTATGAGCGTCTAACTCTGCAATGATCTCCTGCAATTGCTGCGGATCAGCGGCTCGAGGGTTTTTTGATCTTGTCACAATAATAACATCAGAGATTGGCACAATCGTCGACACCATGGTTTTGAGATCCTTGTCTTTCAACACCCCGAGAATCAGGACGATGCGATGCGAGGAAAAATCCTCCTGGAGTGTTTGTCGAAGAAGATTCATTCCAGCAGGGTTGTGTGCACCATCAAGCAGAATGAACGGTTCCTCTGAGACAACCTCCATGCGTCCTGGATGGGTGGTATGAGCGATGCCTTCCTGAATATCGCTATCGGTGATATACACACCACTCATTTGTAGCTGCTCAACCGCTGCAATGGCAAGTGTGATGTTTTCCCCCTGATGTCGCCCCAGCAGTGAGGTTCTCACGTGATAATCCTTAAAAGACCCATGAACGATAAATTCTTGGTCTCGCCCCTGAACGGATGTGCGTTTCCACATTGCGGGATCAACAGGGATAACTAGTGCATTTCGTTCCTCTGCGACCTGCACGATGGTTGCCCGTGCGTCACCTCTTGCTGCAGTTACCAAAGGTACACCCTCTTTGATAATCCCTGCTTTCTCAAAAGCAATGGATGCGATGTCTGTACCAAGAATCTCTGTATGCTCCAGGGAAATATTCGTGATAACGGTCACAAGAGGACAGACCACGTTTGTCGCATCGAATCTTCCCCCAAGCCCGACTTCAACGACTGCATAGTCCACAGCAGTAATCTTGAAATGGAGGAATGCAAGCGCGGTAACGATTTCAAAAAACGTGGGGGTGTTGTTCCGTTGTTTCATATCTTCGACAATAGGTTTCACTCGAGCGACGAGGGCTGCGAAATCTTCCTGAAATATCCTCTGATCATTCATGACGATGCGCTCTGAAAAATGCTCCACATGAGGAGATAGATACAGACCAACCGTGTACCCAGCATTCTGAAGAATCGAACTGACATACTTGCAGACAGAGCCTTTGCCGTTCGTTCCACCAACATGAATGACCTTGAGTTCTTGCTGTGGATTTCCAAGCTGCTTAAGAAGAAAGGTAATCCGCTCCAGACCGAAGATCCATCCGTACGTATCAAAACTGCACAGCCAGTCGTATGCATCCTGAAACGGGAGAGTCTTAATATCCTTCAGAGTAGAGCACATCGGGTAGAACCTTGTGTTTCTTTTTCCAGGAATCCCCTGGCAGGATGATGACCTTCCGACCTTCGATGAGCAACCGCTTCTGCGTGAACAGTTGTATCGTACGAGGAAGAATCTGATGTTCCACTTCAAGAATCCGCGCCGCAAGAGCATCACGGTCATCATCAGCATATATTCTGACCGCAGCCTGCAGGATAATCGGACCATGATCCATCTCCGTGTCCATAAAATGCGTCGTACACCCGGAGATTTTCACCCCATACTCCAGCGCATCATGCTGACCATTCGTACCCTTAAAGGAAGGGAGGAGCGCGGGATGAATATTGATCAGTTTCCCCTGCCATTTTTTCACAAAAGACGAAGAAAGCATTCGCATATACCCAGCACCGACCACAAGCTCCACCTGATGTTGATGAAGAAACACATCGATTTCGCGTTCATGAGCAGCACGGTTCTTTCCGTTCGGGTTAACAAAAAAACCAGGGATATGGTGCTTTTTTGCTCTAATCAAAGCACCCGCGTCACTATTGTCACTGATGACGACGACTACCTTTGCGTCAATCATGTTGTGCTCTGATGCATCGATGATGCTTTGCAGATCAGTTCCTGAACCAGAAGCAAGCACACCAACAGAACACTTCTTTTGAGATGTTTTCATACGCCTGTGATATCCTTTATTATTTAAAAACTTCTGTGATAATATCCAGAGGAGCATTGGTTTTAAAACCGACAGGGGAGAAATGAGTCCTGGTAGCGACAAATCCTAGGCGTCTCAATCGTTCAAGAATACAATTCAGAGTTGGGGGCGATACCTTCAACCGCGAGGATACATCATTAATGGTATAAACAAAGGGTGGCGCGTCAGCCTCCTCCTCCAGAAGATCAAAGCGTTTCCAGAGCAAAGGCTTTGTGTTCAACTTTGTAGTTGATAAAAGCGTCCGTACCTCTTGAATCACAGGTCTTTTCTGCAGTTTCCCAAGCCACAAGGGACCAATCATCATGGTGTTTTGTTTAGAGAGCGGAACGTTTCCTACCGGGATGCACCTGTACTGCGCCATGGAGGTATTTGCTGCGGTTTTCCCGTTCTGGATTTGGATATATATTCTAAGATAATGATCGGTGGCATAGCACAGCAATGGCTCGATGCCACGGTCGTGTTTCGCAGCCTCACGACAGAGGCAGCCGAGAAGAACTCTTAGTCCCACCTCATGCATCGATGGACCATGCAGTGGCCAGGCAGCATATCTTCGGAAACACACTTGGGGGAACACCCCACAAAGCGCGGCAGTATCCGTAGCAGTACACGCGATGATTCCCTTGTTGTAGACACTTCGCATTGCAGCGTCAAAAAAATACACAGGGGAACCGAACGGATCAATATCGATAGAATGATAACGCCGTTCTAACAGCAGGCAGCAGAGATCCCGTTGAAACACAGAGATGTTGTCCAGCTGGTTCTTCTGGATGTTCTCCTGAATTAATGAGAATGACTCTTTGTCCCAGTCATTCACGGTGACCTCAAAATCCCCCCGAAGCTCATGAGCGAATCGGATACCCCTCACCCCAGATGCGGCGAGGCCATCTAGGATATGAACATGGTTCTCACTTGTGTTCAGAAACCATTGATTCACCAACACAGAAATGTCACGGTTCAGTTCCATCGCCGGGTTATAGAACGGAGTAGATTTTTTACTGCTTGGGCCTTTCACAGACACCTTGTTCTTATACACAAAAAGCTCAGTTGTTCCCTCTCTTATGAGATCGGGTAGTTCGTTTGTCATGGTTAAAATAACGGCGGGAGTTTCTCAGCCATGATTTTTTCAATCTTATACGGAAGCAAATTTCGGTTCACCGCAGTGACCTCAAGGATACGGATATCATCCCGTCTTCGGATGTCCTGCAGCAGCGGTGTGCGAGATTTCTTATGTAAGGTGACCATGATTGGCTTGTCAGAGTCCAGTGCTTCGATGACGACTTCACAGAACTTCTCAGAAAGCATCTCCATTTTCCCTATCTCATCAATAACAATGACATCAATGTCCTCATCATTGATTGCTTTTTCTATCGCATGAACACCGACGCGTTCCAGAGCTGCAAGGTCAACACCGTATTTTCCGACCTTGTCCTTTGAATCGAGGTCGAGACGAGCAAAGATCTCCTTTTCTTTGGTCTGCCAGTCCTCCACATAAAACCCCACCCGCTTTTTCTTTTCGATCAGCGGGGTGGTAATCATCCCCTCAAGTTTATACCCGCTTTTTTCAATCTTCTCGATGATTTTGATAAGCGTCTGTGTTTTTCCGACGCTTGGCATGCCTGTGATACCTATCTTTGGTATGTCGTCCATAATAGCAATATGTAATGCGATTTTTGTTTAGAAATGTTTGGATTATCTCAGGATAAGAAAATCTTGATGATAAAAAAATTTGAGGATTTTCCTTGCAGTAACCTCAAAATATTTATAATATGCAAACTATAATTATACTGTTGGTAAGACGTCTGACCATGAACATAGTCGTATCTCTACTTGGTATTCTCCTCCTTGTATCTCCAATTACAGGTATAACTGTTTCAGATGATCTTACGAGGTTGAAAAAACAACAATCCACCGCTCCTGGTGAGATCATCGCATTGTCCTGTTCTGATCCTTTTCCAACGCTCGGTCAACCGGTGCATCTTGTAATCTCGCTCCGAGGAACTTCAAGGACACGATACAACGAAACAATCACCGTGACCGATGAGTTCTCCGGATTTGTCATGACCAGGGGTGACATGAAATGGATTTCCGGCACACTCACCATCACTGAAATGACTCTAACGATAGGCAACTTACCGAGGTACACGAGGAAAATTCCCTGGTATCCTTCTGTGGTTGGAAATCATACCTTCCACGTGACCGCAGGAACCTCCCCGGAAAAACAACTGAACATCAGTGTTGGTTTTGATGTCGAAGGAATCATTACTCCCTCCCTTGGATGCCCAACCATCATCACCAAGGCAAACACAAATCAGCTTCCTATAACACTCTCAGAAGAACGAGCGATAACAGAAGAACGAGCGCGGGTCACTCAGGTAACACTCCATGCCATAGATGGTTCGAATTCCTATGATCTTTCGACCTCCAGCTCAACATGGAGTACATGGGTCGAAACAGGAGAAGACATCGTGGAAGACGACTTCATCGTTTCCTATGACGTCGATGCCATCCCTGAAGGGTTCTACAATCTCTCCGTTAACACAACAAAAAACAACTATAGTTGGCCTCATGCGATAAAAATTAGCACTATGCAACCCACCGAATACACTGTCGTCCAACTTTCCGATGTCCATATCGGGAAATATTCAAATTTCGTCAATAAGAAAAAGGAACTCATCCGTGTGTTCACCTATCTTAACGACCATATTCATCCCGATTTCGTACTCCTCTCCGGGGATTCTGTGGACTGGTACAACCAGAGATACAAACGGAACGTCTATTTGGATCTTCAAGAAGCAATCCTCACCAGCCACTCACCGGTCTTTACGATACCAGGAAACCATGAGCGGTACAGCAACAGCCTCCTGTTCCTGTATTTCCCCTTCACCAATCTTACCCCCTATCATCGGTATCTCAATCCCATAAACGATTATTCAGTACAATACGGAAATTTGAATTTTGTGTTTCTTGATTCCGGATATGAATATAGCAGATGGGAGATCCAACCGAAAATTTGGAGTCAGACACCAGAGGGAAGTGGCTTGACGAATACCCAGATGTGGCTGCTTGAAACCATCTGGGGAAATCATCAGATGAACCAGGTGATCATCATGCATCATCCCGCTGTCAATGATGTCAATGACACCGGGTTTGGGGCGTTGCCGAACGATCTTCCTAGTGGTAATAATGAGTGCATCGCGTTGAACCGCGGCGCGTTCATCACCTACTGTATCACAAACAATGTCTCTTTGATCCTCACCGGCCATACACATGAAAACCATGTATTCACTGCTCTTGGGAAAGAAACCGAGAACTACTCCGCCTGGCCGTTGTTTGTTCAAACAGACTCCGCAACCCTGAAACCACAGAACAACGGGGGTCGGATTATCCAGATTAAAAACAGCACGATTCTCAAGTATGAGTTTCATCCGTTTCAGTAACAGAATTTCGATGTTTTACTTGGAAATAGATTGGCCCAATAATGACGTAGAAGAGAAGCGCTGCAAGGAGCAGGAGGGGCGCTGTATTGTTATATCTGCCCTGGAACAGGATGGTGATAAGAATAAAAACAGCAGCGACCAGATTAACCTTCAAACCAAGTTTTGGAAAACGGATCGAAGAAATCATCCCAAAAGAAAGCACAACAATCACAACAAGAAGATACCATAGGTCGACGATGAGATAAGACAAAACCACCAAAAACATCGCACTGGCAGACGTTGGAAGACCGACAAAGAACCGCTTCTCCTTCAAAAAGGAAAAAGAGGACAGTCGAATGAGGCTGCAAATTAAGGAAAATACCAGGACAATTCCAAGAAGAAGATGCGTGGAGGGTTCTAAGACGACCCACTTATTGTACGTTACATAAATAAGTGTGAGGGGAGCAATCGACAAGGAAATCATATCCGCAAGAGGTTCAAGGTATTCGCCAATTTTTCCAGTTCCTAACCGACGGGCAATCATCCCGTCAAGACCGTCTGCTAGGAGACCAAGGAGGATTAGCGAAGCAGCGAGGGGGAACTGATGGGAGAACACCAGAAGCAACGCAAAGAAGCCGACCGTTGCGTTGAAAAGTGTCACGACATCTGCAACAGATAATAGTTTAATCATTGATTTCTGCAATGGTATCTTCTCCTGCTTTTATTCTCTCATGCATCTGAATCACGACTGCTTTCACTCCCTCTGCGGGGAGATACAGGTCAACACGAGATCCAAGTCGAATGAGCCCTATTTTTTCGCCTTTCTTAAGCATCATTCCTTCTGAAACGTACGGGACGATACGACGCGCGACAGCCCCTGCGATTTGAACAATCTTCACCCCCCCGATCTCGGTTTTCAGGAGAAGAACAAGCTGCTCATTCGCATCAGATTCCTTTTGAAACGCAGGGACATGACCCCCTGGATGATGCGTCATCTTCTCGATCGTACCGGTGAACGGTGCGCGGTTCACATGTACATTATGAATGTTCATAAACGTGGAAATTCTCACACACTCTCCAACCTCGGCATCCTGGAGATTAATAATTTCCCTGATCTTCCCGTCAGCTACCGCGGTGACCCCGCGACCGATGATTCTCTCAGGATCACGGAAAAACACAAGAAGAAGAAAAGAAATCAAGAAGGAAAATACCGTCAAAATACAGAAAACGAGAAACAACCATCCACTCGTGAAATAACAAACACCTAAAAATATGAAGGTAAACGCAACACCTGCAAGCACCCAGGGCATTCCACCCTCAGCGATGCGAATCATGACTTCTTCCCCAACACCCGCCTGAACAACAGCTCTACCGGGCCTTTTCGTTTTGGCAGATCGATGATACCGATAATCTCATCATACAGCTCCGGAACAATCTTGAATGTGATAAACAGCAGCGCAATCAAGGCAAGAAGGGACCCTATTTTTCCAATCACGTTATGAGCCAGCTCAAACGAAGTCAAGCCGCCCCCCACCATGTATACGACACTCGCATTCCGAATCAGATTTAGAAAATAGATTGGAACAACGGTCACCAGTAACCCGAAAGCCTTTCGTTTCAAACGTACTCGGGGTAACGCACCAATCATCCCGACAAACAAGACGATGGATTGAATCGCTGTGCATGCAAAGATGATGGTTATCGGGATATTATTGAAAATGATAAGGTCCTGTATCCGACTGGCATCCAAACCAAGGATATGTAACACATCGGTGGTTTGCGCAGCGACCGTCTCGATAAGCCAGGTATTTAACCCAGGGATGATGCCATTCTCAATCGTAAAATAGATACTCCCTGCGAGAAACGTGCCACCAGCAATCCAATTCAAACATGAGAGATGTTCGTTTCTTTGTATCGAAAGCCACTCATGGTACGCGATATAGAGAAGCACGTAGACGCCAAGGATGCAGACTGCTGCATTAAAAGCATCCCCGCCTTCTGAAAAATACAGGAAGCTAGGCATGGTCGCCCAGAAAGACGAAAACAAGACCCAACCGATTATTTTGAACCAGCTCGCGGTGTTTTTCTTCCAAAACAAAAAACCGATCCCGAGGAACACCAAACCAAGAAACAGAGGGATCAACGAAAGCTGTCGCGCGAAAGGAGAAGGCGGATAGGGGAACAGAAGATAGCCGACAAGTAACATCATCGTCGGTATCAAGAAATACAAAAGAACAACCCGTCGATTTGTTTTCTCCAATGATACATCCATGTCGTGTCGCCACCTATATTCAACAAGGAGTTTAAGACAGTTATGCGGTGGTGAAAAAATTCATGATCACACCATCCTTTTGACCAGCATCTACTCGATTAAACGAGCAAATGAGAGTGGGGGGAACGTATCATTTTATCAATAATCCTGCTGGTCTCGAAAACGGGATAGACTCACTTGTGGAAAAACAATACAAAAATTCTTACATCAAAACACTTAAACGGTTCAAAAGATAAGGGATATGGGAAACCTCCATGCATGTGAAATTGATAGGGTACACCTCAGACCCAGAAAAGTTACCTGCAATGGCTGCAACCTTAACCCATAGCGTCACAAAACCAGAGGAACTGCAGAACCTCTCAAAAAAGAATCAAGAAAAAATTTTGGATCAGGTGCTGAGACTTGGACATACGAGCGTTATCGAGCATGCTTCATTTACCTTCGCCATCAGTGATGTGAGCAGGTCGCTAACCCATCAGCTCGTACGGCATCGTATCGCAAGCTATTCTCAACAAAGTCAACGGTACGTGAACTTGAATGAACCACACTATGTGATTCCCCCGTTGATATCCAAGAATAAAAAAACGAGGAACGCCTATGAAAAAACCATGGAGGTCATTTGGGAACATTACAACAAGTTACTCGCCCTGAAGATTCCAGCTGAAGACGCGCGGTACGTGCTTCCGAATGCGACTTGTACCAATATCATGGTCACCATGAACGCCCGGTCATTGCTTAATTTTTTTGAGCTGCGTTGTTGTCTGCATGCGCAATGGGAAATCCGTTTACTTGCCAATAAGATGCTACAGGAGGTTAAGAAAGTCGCCCCGAAGATTTTCCAAAATGCAGGACCGTCCTGTAAAACAAAAGGAATCTGCCCTGAGAAGAAAAAAACTTGCCCGCTCTACCCGCAGTGAGAGAAAATGAAACGGCCCCATGTCACCATAAATTGTGCGATGTCCGCTGATGGAAAAATCGCCTCACCGACAGGAAGACAACTGAGAATCTCTTCTGAGGAGGACATCCGACGGATGTATCGACTGCGCAACGAGTCCGATGCCATATTGGTTGGAATCGGTACGATTCTAACAGATGACCCAAAGCTCATCGTGAAAGAAACCTACGTGCAGGACCCAAAGCAACCGTTACGGGTTATCCTTGACAGCAAAGCAAGAACACCACCGCATGCTCTTGCGTTAAACCCGATGGCACACACCTTGATTCTCACCGGAAAGGGACAGAAGAGGACCTATGAGGGATCCCATATCGAGGTTGTCGAATGTAAAACCGAGGAAAAAGGCTTTATCGATGTGGTCGATGCATTGAACATCCTCTACGAAAAAGGCATTCGGAAGCTTCTTGTAGAAGGAGGAGGGACGGTGATTTGGAATTTCCTTAATAAGAAAGTGGTCGATGATCTCTATATCTTCGTTGGACCTTGCATCATTGGAGGAAAGGATACACCAACGGTTGCTGATGGTGAGGGGGTGGCATCTGGAGAAGAAATTCCCTTGAAGGTTGTCGATGTAGAACGAGTAGGTGTTGGCGTGTTAATTCATTACCAACCCGCATGAACCTCGAAAGTTTTTCTGAATATTGTTTATTAAAATTTGAACGAAATAGTTATTTTCATGCCTAATTTAGACGTTTGACCAAAATTCCCTCCCATACATTATTATCCATAGTCTGCCTTGCGACTTCATGGGGAAATTATGAAGCTGTGGCACCAATGGGGGTAAGACGATAAAAATTGTATTCGGCTCTGGATTGGACTATGGGAAAACGTTTGTCTCATCAAAGACGAAAATAAAGTATTTTAAGATTGATTGTTTCCCATTCCTCCTCCTTCTCCTTCTCAGTTGGGATATCCGCCTTAGATACCCAATATTGAGTTCTTTTATGTCCAGGCCGGTTTCGCTTCCTTAAGAAATCATCGAATCGTATTACCCTCCTGGTGCTCCAATCGTTCATCGGAAATTATATATGGTATCATTATATGACAATTTTTGAGGAAAAGACGTAATGAGAAGTACTGTGTTCTTCATCATAGGGATTTTGTTTTTGAGTAGCTTTATGACAACTGGCGTGGCACAGGAAGAACACCCCCAAATGTACACGTTGTCTCTCTCATTTGATGAACCGACGCTCATCAAGAATGAATCAACGATAACAATCCTGATGAAAGGCGCACCAGCATGTCTGTACCAACCAGGACAACCGGTTCTTCCTATGTACACGACAACACTTCAACTTCCATTTGGATCAAAAATTACCAATGTAGCCATTCATTTTGAGGAAGAAAACACAATACGGTTGCAGGAAAAAATCACTCCGGCACCGTACCCTATGACCCATGACTATCCCAGGGACCTTTCAGAAGGAGTATTGAAGACAGAAACACTCGAGGTAGAGGAGTATTATCCACCCCAATGGTTCGCCTATTCCACAGGTGGTGGATTAAATCATCAAGACGAGCATGTCACATTCTTTACCTTACGAGTTTTTCCAGTTCGGTACAACCAAGCAACCGATACCGTACTCTATCTAGATTCTTGTGATATCGCTGTCACCTACGATCCACCTGCAAACCCTCTTTTTACAAGCCAGGTGAAAAATGATTTGGTAATTATCTGCCCTGTGCAGTTTGTTCTCCCGCTCGCACGATTGGCAGCCCATAAGAATCATGTCGGTCTTCGGACCAAAATCATCACATTAGCAGAGATTTATCGTACTTTCCCTGGATACGATCACCCTGAACAGATCAAGTATTTCATAAAGGATGCTGTGGAACGATGGGGAACGACGTATGTGCTCCTCGTCGGTGGCTTACGGTCCCATCTTTTTGGAAAACCACGAGATAACATGAACACGGGGACACATGCGTGGTATCTCCCGGTCCGATATACGAATCTCTGGGATGATAATAAAGTCTATGACCCTGGATTTATCAGTGATCTGTATTATGCGGACATTTTTGATAGCGAAGGGAGGTTTTGCACGTGGAATTCCTTTGAGGATGGTGTATATGGCGGATGGTCTCATTCCTTTGCGTTGCAATCTCCGAATTATCCTCTGGATGAAATCGATTTTTATCCGGACATCTACCTCGGGAGACTCCCTTGTCGGAATATCGCTGAAGTAAACTCGATAGTAACAAAGATCATCACCTATGAGAGAAACCCAGCTGACCCCTCCTGGTTTCAGAGAATCGTGGTGGTCGGAGGAGACCCCTATGATGATTCGGAAACCAACTATCGGGAAGGAGAGTTGATTGGTGAAAAAGCAGCTTCATACCTTTCTGAGTTTGAACCAAGATTGTTGTTTTCATCGAACCGAGGGGTAAAACCTGATTTTACCCCAGTAACAGAAAATATCATACGAGAAATTAACGACGGATGCGGGTTTTTGTTCTTTGACGGACATGGGGGGCCATCATGGTGGAATACTTTCTGGCCTGGTGAATTCGACGAGTTGATTCAAGACGGAGGAATCTCCATCTATCAATTTTCTTGGTTACATAATGGAAAAAAGCTTCCGATTTGCATTGTCGGAGGCTGCCATAACAACCTGTTCAATGTCTCGCTTTTGTCCACCATCACCGATCCACGCAATAAACGCTTCACCTGGTCTAATGGTGTTCCAATCCCAGAATGCTGGGGTTGGAGCCTTACCGTACGACGGAACGGTGGAGCAATCGCCACCATTGGAAACACAGGGCTTGGGTACGAGGCAGAAGGAGAGGTAGGGGATCTGGACGGAGATGGTGTCAATGAGCCTGATTGTGTCGAGTCCCTCTGTGGGTATCTCGAGACGCGATTTTTCAAAGGATATCAGGAAAAACATATCGACATCTTAGGGAAAAACTGGTGTCATTCCATCGCTGAGTACCTTCATATCTACCCCGGGATGGAAGGGTGGAGTGATGCAAAAACCCTGGAACAATGGGTGTTGTTCGGTGATCCAAGCTTGAAGATAGGCGGGTACGTCTCGTAACTTAGGCTTCTGGCATGTAGTTCATTTTATGCAGTTTTGCAGCGTACACATATCTATATTTCTTGATGACGTCAGGGAATCTGTTGACTAAATCTTTCATGATCTCATGGAATTGTTCCAGGCTGTGGACGTGGTACTCCAGTTCAAGATCGGAAATCCCAACGGATTTGTCAATCCGGACAAGATACGGGTTAGATTTTGCATAGTTAATGATCTTTCCTCGTTGTCGGTAATCCTTCAGGTCAATATCTGCTTTGAAGAATTGATACCCGAGTTTTGCAAGATCCATATCAGAGCGGAACCCCTGGATGACTCCTGATTTCATTAACTTCTTAATTCGATAGTTCACCACCGCCACCGTGGTCTCCAATCGCTTGGCTATTTCTTTGACCGGCATGCGCGCGTGGGGGGCAATCAAACGGAGGAGTCTGAAATCTAATTCGTCAATCATCACTTGGGCACCTCCGCCCGTGATTTCAAATTTTGTCCGATCCGATTTTTTTATATCTTCGAGGAGGTATGAATGCCGATAGGAATATAATTGGATGTACACCGAGAACTGCTGTTCTAGGAAATAATCTCGAAACCGCTTCAAGGTTTCTTCCCAGAAAGTGTAAAAATCATTGATGTCTTTTACCCACATGATTAATGCAAGATCAAAGCGTCCTTCCGCGGAAATCGTCCACCAGGTCAACTTCTGATTCGTGAAATATTCAATGATTTCCTTTTCTTTCTCCTGCGTCATGTACTGGTAGACAAGGTAGAGACGGAAGGCGATATATCCCAGTTTGAATGCATCAATCACCGTGTAAAAGGTTTTGATGATGCCGTTCTCCATCAGTTTGTTAACACGATACGCCACCACTGTTTTTGAGAGCCCTACGTTACTACCGATTTTTGCAAAGGATTGACGAGAATCAAGATCAAGTTGGTACAGAATCTCCCGATCTTTTGAATCAATTTTTACCATAAATGTATGTTCGTAATAATAATACAGTATAAAAATTTTTTATTTTGTTCAAAATAACCTTATTAGAATACAACAAAAATATATTATCGACGTGATGTCGGAGGGAGATATGGTAGTTTTCTCCGAGAAAAAAATGATAATGACTCATCACAAGCACAGAAAACCTATAAATAAGGTATCTTCAATCACGGTGTGTACATGTGTGGTATCATTGGTATCATCGGGGAACGCCCGGTCTCACACCTTATCTATCATAGTCTATTTACCATCCAACATCGAGGTCAATCATCTGCAGGGATGCTTACCTATGATGGAAACATCCATGTCACAAAAGACTCTGGTCTTGTGCGAGATGTGTTCAACGAAGACAAAAAAATCAACAAACCAGGAAACATCGGCATCGGTCATACACGCTATTCAACTGCGGGCATGGACGATGAAGAATCCCTGAAAAAGAATGCGCAACCAGAATATCTTGTCAATCCTTTTTTAGCAGCAGTACACAATGGAAACATCTATAATTGCTCTGAAATACCACACATCACTACCAGAAAACCACGCACTGATTGCGATATTCAATGGCTCCTGCTCCCCATGGCGGATGAGTTGTATAAAAAAGAACTCAACCCGGAGGTTATCTTCTCAGCTTGCGAACAGGTCATGAGAAAAGTAAAGGGGAGTTACTCGGTCTTATATCTCGCTGATTCAGGAGAGAAGCCCTACCTCTTCGCGATGACGGACCCACGAAAGGTCCGACCCCTCGCTCTCGGGAGAGCAAATGGGACGTATTGTTTAGCATCAGAGACTCGGGTGTTTAAAAAAATTAATTTTGAGTTCGTGAAAGATATCCCTGGGGGCTCTGTCATCGTCATCGACCCGAAGGGAACCATCTATGAAAAACAGATCATCAAGAAACAAGAACTCCCCTGCATGTTTGAATTTGTCTATTTTGCCAAACCAGATTCACGGATCAACGGGCGGTCCATTCACACCACACGTCAGGAAATCGGGCGGTTACTTGCACAGGAACAACCAGCAGCTGTCGACCTCGTCATACCGGTCCCTGAATCAGGGAGACGATACGCCATCGGGTACTCCCTCGAATCAGGAATCCCCCTGGATGAGGGGATCATGAAAGATAAAGATGAACGATCCTTCATCCAACAGACACAAGAGCATCGAGAGAAAGTCGTTGAAGAAGGCCTATCGTTCCTGCGAGCGGTCCTTCAAGATAAACGTGTCGTTCTCGTCGATGATTCCATTGTCCGCGGAACCAATATCCGCAAGATTATCAAAGGAATGAGAAATGTTGGGGCTAAAGAGGTCCATGTACGGATTGGCTGCCCCCCGCTCATCGCACCATGTTATCTCGGGATTGATATGCGAAGTAAAAAAGAATTTATCGCACGAAATAGCGATGGAACTATCAAATCATGGGAGCAAATAGCAAAGGAAATCGGAGCTGACTCTCTTGGGTACATCAGCGTCGAAGGGTTGAGGAAAGCGATCGGATTTGAGGTCTGTAAAGGCTGTATTGACTTTCCGGATGGATACCCTAAAGAAATGCAAGAGGATGTCAAGCAACTCTTCAAAAGCGATAAAAAAGGGATGCGAGCATACGAGTGTATCTAACCCTATGAGTATCGTATGATAACTATAACCGTCGGGTCGTTAGAGGAGCAAATCATCAAGTTATTACGAAAAACCTATCCAATCACAATTATTGAGATAGCACAGAAACTGCGGGTCCCAAAAAGAGAAATTGAATGGGTGTTACATAAATTTCAGATGAAAGGGATTGTAAAACTCGAACCACTACCAGATATCACCTATGTAAAGTTAATGCGAAACGATTTTCACTTCGTTGGTTCGAAATATCAACGAAAAACCATCAAACATACCAGCGATGACGAAAAAGAGAAAACCAGCGATTACGAAGGAATCATGTACTCCTAACAAATAGTCAAAAGGGAAAAAAAGATAAACGATAGATTGGTTCTGAGTCTCATCTCATTCCCATAGTCTTCTGAAGAGAATCGAAGGTGGATTGATGGAGACTTCAAACGTGGAAATAAAAACAGAAACGAATACTGCAACCAGACCGGCAGGTCAGCCAAAAATTGCGTATTTCTCAATGGAAATTGGTATCCATGAACATATACCCACCTATAGCGGTGGACTTGGAATTCTCGCTGGAGACACCTTGAAATCCTGTGCTGATCTCAATGTACCAATCGTCGGAGTCACGCTTCTTTCTGAAAAAGGGTATTTTTATCAAGAAATTGACATAAATGGAAATCAAATCGAACTCCCCTATAACTTCAACATCAATGATTTCCTCAACCTCCTCCCCTGTAAAACCAATGTGAAAATTGAAGAAAGGGACGTCATGATTCGTATCTGGTACTATCCTGTGCAAGGAATGAGCGGGTACATCGTACCTGTCTTCTTCCTGGACACCAACCTTGAGGAAAACTCAGCCTATGACCGAGAAATTACCAAATATCTCTATGGCGGAGACAACAAATACCGTCTCGCACAGGAAATCGTCCTGGGGATTGGTGGCGTCCGTGCAATCGACGCTCTAGGATACCGGACCATTGATAAATATCACATGAACGAAGGACACGCTGCCCTAGGCACACTTGAACTCTATGATCAATTAAAGAATGTGGAAAAAGTCCGAAATCAATGCGTGTTTACAACACATACTCCAGTTGCTGCTGGGCATGACCAGTTCGATTTACCCTTAGCGAAAGCAATGATTGGAGAGCTCCTCCCTGACTCCCTGCTTCACGAGTTTACGTTTGAAAACAAACTCAATATGACCAGACTCGCCCTTTTTTTCAGTCATTATGTGAACGGAGTCGCTAAAAAACATGGTGAGGTCTCACGGTTGATGTTCCCAGGATATGAAATCGATTCGATCACCAATGGTGTGCATACTCCAACCTGGGTTTCTGAACCATTCCAACGGCTGTTTGATAAATATATGCCAGGTTGGCGTTCTGACCCCTACACACTCCGAGGAGCGTTCGGGATTGATAAGACCGACATCTGGACTGCACATATGGAAGCAAAAAAGAAGCTTATCGATTTCGTGAACAACCGGTACAATGTGGGGATGAACTATGATCATTTTACCATCGGGTTTGCCAGGAGACAGACGGCATATAAGCGGCCAGAACTCCTCATCTCCAATGCAGA
>JBAZLE010000012.1:0-23610 GCA_041650455.1 Thermoplasmatota archaeon
CTGCACTGAGTTACCATAGTTCTTTAGTCCGACACGCTCTTGGCCGTTTGTACCTTCGAATTTTTTCTCCCAGATCACGGTACCGCTAGCGTCTGTTTTGATCAACCAGATCTTTCCCCAGTCCGTGATGTAGTTGCAATCCGACAGCCCTGTGATGATGTACCCTTTGTCTGTGGTCTCTTGGACCATGTGACCTTCTTCGTCCATGTCGCTTGTCCCAAAGGTCTTCAGCCACTGAAGGGATCCATCGGGGTGTGTCTTCAGCAGGAATACATCTGGGGAACCCTCGCTGCTTGCGTTGCCACCGCCGGTCGCGATGTACCCGCCGTCGCTGGTCTGTTGAACGCTGAAACACCATGAATAATCGATACCGGGGTAGGTCCGGTTCCATTCTTCATTGCCCTGCGAGTTTGTTTTGATGAGCACCGTTGAGGAGACGAATCCATGATTCATCCTATGAAAAGGTTGTGCTTCCCCGGAACTTGACAGCGTCGCGTTAAAGAACGTGCACCCGAGGATATACCCGCCGTCAGCAGTCTGCTGAACGGACCATATCCGTCCTGACACCGACGGGAGAGCGTAGTAATCAAACGTCTTGTTCCACTCCATGATTCCTTTGGAGTCGGTCTTAATCAACCATGGATTCCAGAGAGCGATACCGAAGGATTTGGCGTATCCTCCGATGATGAATCCCCCATCATTGGTCTGTTGCACGTCGTAGGCGGCATCATCTAAGTCCGGACCACCAAACGTCTTATTCCATTCCTCCTCTGGAGGAATCCCCCCAAGCATTTCTGAATGAACATCAGAAACGTTCAGATACCGATTCGAACCACCGCTGATGCATGAGCTGATACATACACCAAGACACAGGACAAGCATTCCTACGGCCACACTTTTATTAACAATGTTTCTAGTCATGAAATAAGACTCCCTTACACGTCTAATGAATGATATAATATCAACGAGATTAATTTAAATGTTATGTCTGGATAAAAATAAGGGTGAGAAGGCAGTAACACGATTTTATTATTAAACATTCTTTGAATAATTTTTACCATGCTAAAGAATAATACAGGAACCCGAACTGGGCTCACCTTCCAAAGATTCAAAAATTAATTATCCCTTCAGTAAAAATCTTTGAAAAATAGTCATACAATTTTCTAATATTTAACACTAAAATCGATATGAAATATTTATTTAAGAATGATGTAAAGTAATTCAAAACATTACCACCCATCATTTTAAAGTGAATTCTACAATATATTGGTTAAAAGCATGTATATTGTTGAAAATATGTAAAAATCTATTTTGAAGTAAATTCTACACAGTAATGGTTAAATACCAGTATAACGTTGAATATAATTCAATATGACAAAATTAGAATTACTCTATCAGAAACTATTAAAAAGAGAAGTTGTACAATATAAAGAAATTGAAGAAATTGCATCAGAGATTGTAGAAAATCAACCAGTGTCTTTTAGATATCTATACAATGAATACATTGATAAATTACGAAGATCGGGAAAATTGCTTCACCCACAACGTGGAATCTACGTTGTAGTCCCACCAACAAAGATTAACGAAGAAAGCTTTCAACCTGATACATATCTAATCGCCTCAAAAATACAAAAACCCTACTATTTAGGTTATCATACCGCTCTTGAAATCCATGGATGTGCTTATTCAAATTTTAATGAAGTGTATATTGTTGTTCCACCAAATAAAAAATTTAGAGGATTTGAATTTAAAAATATCAGATACAGACCTATTTTCAGTTCCCAGGGTCAAATCGGTTTAAAACAAATTATTCATAAAAATCATAAGATTGTTGTATCTTCTGCAAGTAGAACGTTCCTAGACTGCATTGAACGCCCAGAATATTCAGGGGATTGGGAAGAGTGTTTAAAAAGTCTCGAATCGTTAGCAGGTGTAAGAGCAAACGAATTACGACAGCTCTTAGATAGAATCGGAAAAGATATGTTATTTCGAAAAACGGGTTTAATTCTTGATCTTTTTAATGAAAACCCATATTATGAAGGAATCTTACCAAATTTAAAACCATATCTAATTAAAATGATGGGAAAATCTCCAATGTATCTAAAGGAGGGAGTAAAAAGCGAGTTGAATAAGAATTGGAGAGTATATGTCCCTATTGGATTTAACGATCTCGTCAGAGGGGTCTAATATTGTTTGATACAAAGGGATTTGATGAGAAAACAATTGAAAAAATATCCAGAATTTGTGATATTTTACAAAAAATATCACTAGTTGAATATACAAAAGAAAGACTTTCTCTTTATGGTGGAACTAGTCTTAACTTCTTACATTTTAAAGATATACCCCGGTTTAGTATAGATGTTGATTTCAACTATAGAGATTTAAAAACTGGCGACTGGGAACAAGAACGAAATAAAATTGATAATATTCTTAAGAAGATACTATCTGATTTAAAATACGTAGATACTGACATCAAAATACAGGTAACATATCCTATTACTAGGTTTGATGTACACTATATGACAAAGAACACTCAGAAAGATTCAATCAAAATAGAAATTGGATATATGCGCAGAATACCGTTATTTAAAAATGAGATAAAATCACAATTTAATCATTTTGAAACTGATGAACAAATAGAGTTGAAAACCCCGACGTCCGAAGAGTTATTTGGTAATAAATTCTGTACACTACTTTATAGGTATAAAGATGAAGCTGCTATAAGTTCGAGAGATCTGTATGATATTTATATGATTTCAAAAAACACCTTTGATACAGAGATGTTTGAAACAGCAATCATACTAGATAGTCTCATGCGCCCTGAACCAAGAATATACAAGAAGAATCCAAACAAAATATTAGATAACATTTCAATAGATAATCAACTTTTAAATCTAATAAGAAATAGAAAAATTCCAAAAGACCTCAAACCAAGATCCCAAGATTTTGTTCGTAAATATATTTCTATTTCAAAAAGCAAATATCAAGACATAATTGATACTTTTTTCGATAAACATGAGTTTAATCCAAAATTGTTAAAAACCTTTGAAACCTTAAATCCAGATATTTGTTCACATCCAAATATTTTATGGAATTTAAAACAATTAGAAAAATGATAAATGTGGGCCAATCATTCTCCTTTTAATTTACTTTAAATTTCCGAGATCCGCAATATTTTCAGACAATCATTAGCATGCTAAAAATAGCAGAGGGCCCGAACCGGGATTTGAACCCGGCACAGAGGATCCACAGTCCCATATGTTACCAGGCTACACTATTCGGGCCATGTAATCAAGAGAGCAAACCTCAATGGGATAATCAATTTTTCCGAACTGTGACCCTGAATTTTTTATCTTTTCAGCCACGACATGTACCATCTTTTTATAATGGTATCGGAGGAAGGATGCAAGCAATACCATATATCTCAAGGAAGAGAATCAAAAAAACACTTATTTTACGTCATGAAGAACCGTAAGAAGTTTCTCCAATGCTCGTGCACGATGGGAGAACTGATTCTTCTCATCAACAGTCATTTCTCCAAAGGTTTTTTGTGCGCCATGCGGAAGAAAAATCGGGTCGTACCCAAACCCATGGGTCCCTTGTTTTTTCTTCGCAATAACCCCGGTGCATTCACCGATGAGGATCACTGGTTTTTTTCCTGGTTCGCAGTACGCGTACACCGATCGAAACACCGCATTCCGATTCTCCACACCCTCCAATAGTCGAAGAATCCCGTCTAAGCCAATGGTGAAGAACACATATTTCGAGTACACCCCTGGGAACCCCTGGAACGATTCGATGAACAACCCGGCGTCTTCAAGGATGAACGGTTGGTTTAACTTTTCTCGGACATAAGAAGCTCCCCAGGCGGCGACCTCCTCTAAGGAATCTGCTTGGACCTCAGGGTATCCTAAATCCTTTTGTACCACAGAAAAACCCAATGGGCGGAGTTTCTCCGTCGCTTCTTTGACTTTCCCTTTGTTACCAGTGATAAAATAAATGTTCTTCATCGATATCGACCTCGTCGAACTATTTCCTCAATTTTTTTCAGTACCGCGGATACGTCCCCCTGGAAGTGTTTGGAGTATCCTTCAAGAACATACTCAAAACAACGAGGGTATTTTGAATGGGTTGATGTAAAAGCCTCCATCAGCACATGGAGATCAACTCCTTTTGCCTCCAGTTCATTGTTTTTACATCCCAGCCCAAAATCAATGAAATAAATCCGATCATAGAAAAGAATCATGTTTGAGGTGGTGATATCCCCATGGATGATATCATAGTTATGGAGTCGTGCGATGCTTTCCCCGATTTTCAGACAGATGCTCCTTCGTTCTGATTCCTCAAGCGAATTCAGGATATCTTTCACCCGACGACCCATGATGTACTCCATAGTGATGGCTCCTTGCGCAAGATCAACATCATACAACACGGGAACAGAGACACCATGGCTGCGTGCCTCTGCGAATAATTTTGCTTCCTCTTTTGTCCGCGAGGCGATGAGGTGACGATCAATCTCTTTTATTCGATACCTTTTTTTCACCCGCTGCTTCCGGACAACCGTTCTTCCCATGTATTCTGACAAACTGATTTCTGCTTCCGCGCCCCGGTACAAGATTTTTTTAGTCACGCCAGGTGACCTCCACCATATCGGTTCGGAACCGTTGATTAATGAGACTCTCCTCAAGACTCATCCGTAGACCGCTCTGATACATCAAAAAACCCAGCCAGGCGATCATCGCACCATTATCCACACAGAGGTCTTTGGATGGGACAAAACATTCTGCACCACGGTCTTCTGCCATGGTCTGCACCATCGCACGCAGTCGCTTGTTGGATGCAACGCCACCCCCCAGCAGCACCTCCTGCTTCTCGGTATGCGCCATCGCCCGCTCAGTCACCTCGGTAAGCATCGCAAACGTCGTCTCTTGCAACGAATAACACACATCCTCCAAGCGTTTCCCTTGCTGGACATAGGCTTCTGCGGCGGTCAGAAGACCAGAAAACGCCAGATCCATGCCTTTGATCGAATATGGGAGCGGGAGATACTGTGTCCCTTGATTTGCCAACTGCTCAATCTTCGGTCCGCACGGAAACGCTAAGCCTTGTTCCCTACCAAACTTATCAAGACAATTGCCGATGCCAACATCAAGTGTCTCACCAAAGACACGGTATTTTTCCTCTGCAAACGCGATGACCTGCGTGTTCGCACCAGACACATACAACAATACTGGATCGGTACATCCTGCGACCGTCCCCCGACCGATCTCCAGATGAGCGACACAATGATTCACACCCATCAGCGGCGTTCCAAGAGATAAAGCCAACGCACGAGCTGCGGTCGCTGCGGTACGAAGACAGGGACCAAGACCAGGACCCTGGGAAAACGCGACCAAATCAATTTTTGCGAAATCAACAGCCGCAGCCTGAACAGACTCAGAAATCAGTGACGCAATGGAAGCGGCATGATGGTTTGCTGCTTCCCGGGGGTGAATCCCTCCTTTCTTCGGCTGATACGTCCGAATGAGATTTGAATGAACCCGGCAAGCCCCATTCACGTCTGAAATGATGCCCACACCGATGGAATGAGCAGTGCCTTCAATACCAAGACAAATCATCACCACGGGGTAATCCATAGGCTATAAAATACATTTGGTTTGCATCAGAAAAGCAGTTATTCTCCCCCGTCCACCTCTTCCTCATACACATACAGATACCCGGTTCTCAGCAACACCAGGAATACCCCAACGACGCCAAAGACGATAATTAAGATGATCAACACCAGAAGCCAGGAAGTCTCAATACGGGAATTTTCCTCAGATGGGCTTGGCTCATCATACGGCTGAATCTGCCCGATCGACGGGCTGTAGAGATATTCCCAGCGGCCGTCTCCATCATCATCGACCAAAAACATCCCACCCTCCACCCAGAGGATGTCCGTGGACGAACCCGTCGCAGGATTATAGAACGTCCCCTCATGCTCTGACGTATAAATGATATGATATGGGATGGTATTTAGCACCACTAGATCCATCGATGCTCCCGTGGCTGTTGCTGTATCATATATGATGATCTCCACAGGGTCCGACCACGCGGACTCCAGCCCATTTTGATTGCGTGCTTGCGTTCGTAACTCATAGACACCAGGGCTCTCCCATGAAAAGGATACATAGGAGCTTGTCCCAGAAGGAACACACGGCGTCCAATCAGAAAATGTCCCATTACCATATCCAAAACGATAGCAGACTGGATACCCAGACGGATCGGTCGTCACCGCAGAATAAGTATACACGGTATTGTTAAACCCCTGGATTTTCCCGGTAGAAAGTATAGGTGGGTTTGGAAAATCATACGAAGAATACGTCGTAATCTCCACCATCTTAGCATCGGACCAGACCCCCTGTGGGGTGGTGTCGCTTTTATATTTCACATGCACTTGATAAGTGCCTACTGCATCCCACTGATGTGTTTCGGTGATGCTGGTTCGATTGTGTTCCAGCTGCATCCAAGAAGTATTCGTCCCATCACCCCAATCAAACATCCAATATGAATCAGGGTTTAACGTCACAATCGTATATTCATAGTCAATGCCGACATATCCAAATGAAGGACCTGTTGGAGCAGAGGGAATGTACATCGGGGTGTCTGCAAACACCACCGATGATGAAAAGAAAAGAACACCACTTATCAGGCAGATAACAATAAAACCACACAATGTTTTCGATGAAGAATGAACCAGATTCTTCTTATCACTCACGATATGATCTCTTGTGTTTCTCTGCATCCCGTCGTCAGCAAAAAAACGGATTCTGTGTATATAAACTTTGTTGGCAAGCACGGGGATGTTGATTTATTTACGGATGCCGATGACGACAGTGAGGTCATCGATGACCCATTGTTTCTGCAACATCCCTGCAGGTGTATTCACAAAAGACACTGTTTTCGATCGAGTCTCTTCTTTGATATGATCTTTCCAGGGTTCCAGTGCTGCTTTTTTTGTTTCATCTACCGCGATTTCTGTGATGATTTTCTCCTCGACGGCGAGGTTGACTTCTTTGCGCATCGATTGGATTCGTCGGATCAGCTCTCGTGCTAATCCTTCAGCCTCTAGGGCAGTGGTTATGGTGGTATCTAAAAATAAGGTCAGATCATTGACTGTTGCTTTTGCGAACTGGTCTTTTACTTGCTCGACGATTTCAAAATCATCAGCGGTCAATCGGATCTTCTGTCCATCAACATCAAGGGTCACTTCTTTTTTCTTCTCCAGCTCCTCGTAGAGAACATGGGGATCGTGCGTCTCAAGAGCAGAGGTGATGGATTTCGCCTGTCCTTTGTATTTGGGGCCGAGATGAGAGTATTTTGGTTTGACTGTTTTTCTGAGAAACGCCGAAGCATTCCTTGCGTAGTCCACTGTTTTGACATTGAGCTCTTCTTTGACTAACTCAAGCAATGGTTTGGTTGATTGTTCGACTTCCTTTGGGCAGACAATGGTGGCGGCAGGTAACGGATGTCTTCCCTTGACGTTGATTTTTGATCGGAGCGCCCGGCCAGACTCGACCAACGCTCGGATCTGTTCCATACCCTTCTCAAGGTCTGTGTTGAGTGATTTCTTATCACATATGGGATAATCGCAGAGATGGACACTTTCAGGCATCTCTTGTGTCTTTAGATTTTGATAGATCTCCTCGGTGATGAACGGGATGAATGGTGCAAGCAGCTGAGACAAGCCGATGAAGATATCATACATGGTATGATATCCGGAGAGTTTATCAGATGTTTTTTCTTCATTCCAGAGTCGTTTGCGAGACCGTCGCAGGAACCAGTTACTGAAATCATCAATCATAAAATCCTCAATCGCTCGAGCAGCCTTGTGGGTCTCAAAACCCTGCATGTATCCTTGGACGTCTGCTGCGAGTCTGTTGAACCGGCTTATGATCCATTGGTCCAGGAGCCCTCGTTTTGAGAGAGGAATCGATTCTTTGCTTGCATCAAATGCATCTAAGATTGCATAGGTGGTGAAGAAATTATAGGAGTTCCAGTAGGTCAGTAAGAATTTCCCCAAGGTGTCTTTGACTGCTTCTTCGTAGAACCGGGTGGACATCCATGGTGCGTTAGCGGAGATGAGGTACCATCGTAGCGCGTCTGCGCCCTCATGGTCAAGGATGATCGTTGGGTCCACATAGTTTTTTTTGCTTTTACTCATCTTCTGATTGTCTTTATCAAGGACCAACCCGAGAGTCAGCACCGTTTTGTAGGGGTTTGTGTCAAAGAGAAACGTCGAGATAGCAAGTAACGAGTAGAACCATCCGCGTGTCTGGTCCAAGGCTTCGCTAATGAAATCGATTGGGAAATTTTCTTTGAAGAGTTCTTTATTTTCAAAGGGATAATGCCATTGGGCAAAGAACGATGAACCAGAATCGTACCAGCAGTCGATGACTTCCTTTTCGCGATTCATCCGTGCCTGACATTTCGGGCATTGTACGACGAGTTCATCAACAAAGGGCTTATGCAGGTCGTAGTTCTCAGGGAATGTCTCACTGAGGTCACGAAGTTCCTGCACACTGCCGATGCAGATGGTATGATGGCAGGTTTGGTTCGAGCAGGTCCAAATCGGCAGGGGAGTGCCCCAATAGCGATCCCGAGAGAGCGCCCAATCTTTCACGTCTCTGATAAAATCACCGAATCGTCCTTGCTGCAGATGGGGTGGATACCAGGCAATCTGATTGTTATTTTTCACCAGGGATTCCTGGATCTTTGACATGGCGATAAACCAGGATTCCATCGCGTAGTACAACAAGGGTGAGTCACAGCGCCAGCAGAAGGGGTACTCATGGGAATGCGTTTTGGTTCCCGCAAGCAAGCCTCGTTCCTCGAGATATTGAATGATGTTTGGGTCCGCGTCTTTGACAAATTGTCCACGCCACAGCGTCACTTCCTCTGGGAACGTCCCGTCCAGTTTGACGAGTTGAACAACCGGGAGATCATAGGCTCGACCGACGTTATAGTCATCTTCACCAAACGCGGGAGCGATGTGAACAATGCCGGTGCCGTCCTCCATAGTCACGAAATCCGCAAGCACCACATACCACGCTTTCTTCTCAGGGGTGGTATATTGAAAGAGCGGTTCGTATTCCTTATGTTCCAACTCTTTCCCAGTGTAGCGGTCGAGCACGTCGTACTCCTGACCTTTGAGCAGTACCGCTGCGCGTTGTTCCGCTAAGATGAGAATCTCACCGTTGGACCGTATTTTCAGATACGGTTCTTTTGGATGGACTGCGAGTGCCACATTGGAGATCAATGTCCAGGGGGTGGTGGTCCATGCAAGAAAATATCCTTCCTCGTCTTTTATTTTGAATTTCACAAATATCGATGGGTCCTCGACGACTTTGTATCCCTGGGAGATCTCATGGGTAGACAGCGCAGTCCCACATCGAGGGCAATACGGGACAACCTTATGACCGCGATACAAGAGTTTTTTCTTCCACGCCTGTTGGAGCGACCACCAGACGGACTCGATATATTCGTTCTTCAGGGTGATATACGGGTTGTCCATGTCAAGCCAAAACGCGATTCGCTGGGTCATCTCCACCCATGCATGTTCATAGCGGAAGACACTTTTTCTGCATTCTTCGTTGAACTTTGCTACCCCATAGGTCTCGATTGCTTGTTTATCCTCAAGACCGAGTTTTTTTTCCACCTCGATTTCCACAGGGAGCCCATGGGTGTCCCATCCTGCTTTCCGTAGAATATAATGACCATGCATCGCCTGATAACGAAGAACCAAATCCTTCATGACTCTTGTCAGAACATGACCCGGATGAGGGAGACCATTGGCGGTGGGTGGGCCTTCTAAGAAGACGTAGGGTTTGCATCCGTTTCGCTGTTCGATTGATTTTTGAAAGATGATGTGGTCTTGCCAGAATTTTTGTATTCGTCCTTCCACTTCTTTTGGGTTGTATTTCTGTTGAGGAGTGTGTATCATTCGGATGCACCAAATACGGTTCAATAATGGTTCAGGTTGTCAGGTAATGCCACAACCTCGTTAAAATCGTTTCCCTTCGAAGAACCCTTTAATATTTTCTGGGGTCCGTGGATTTCATGATCTCTCGTAACAATGAGGTTGCATAACATCCTTTTTGGAGCTCAAAACGCATCGTGAGCGCCTGATGGTCCGCGGAGTATTCGTCAGAATGTAAGGTCCATTCGAGTGAAGGGAGAGATGCAAGGAGAGGTCGTCGTAACCCCGCTGAGGATAGGAAAGGGATTTCCGGGATGATAAAATCCCGTGGGTCGATCTTCTCCGCATCGATGATGGTATGTTCGATTTCACCCATTTCACCTTGTGCAAACAGGGTCTCATATCCAACGAGAAGACCAGTGACGACCGCTTTTTTTCTTACGAGTTGCGTATTGACCTTCTCGATGTTTGATTCCGTGACGTGGATGGTCTCATTGACAATCGTATTTTTTCTTAATGGAGCGATGATATCCCCGATAACCGCCTGATGAATCGGCAGGTTGCGTCGGATACGTTCACTGAGTATTTTATTAAACAACCATGATTCATACGCATTCACAAACATCATGAGAAGATTCTTCGGAAGTTCTTTGAACGCACCAGGGAAATCATGGGGGTCCTGTATGAGTTTATTCAATATGGCTTTTTCAAAATTCAAGGCCGCAGGATAGGAATGGAATGCTTGTGCGTAATTTCTTGTTTTTTCAAGCTCCGCACGTAGCGCATAAGTCGTTTCATGTTCAGCTGGCATCGGATGAGCGACATAGGTCATCGCTGCTTTTTCAAAATCCCCTTGAATGATGTATTTTCCTACGAGATGTGTGATGGGTCGTATGATCCCAAATCGTTGGATTCCATAGAAATTTGGGAAACCTCCCCATGTTTGAAATGGGGAAATCAAGGGGATGACATCTTCTGGTACGATCTCTTCAGATATACTGCGTATGGTGATCTCAAAACGATTCCCTACGAGATCTCCAATTCGCAGGGGAACATCAGATTGGAATATATTCTCAAATGACACATCTTTAATCTGTAAAGTTGACAGCTGTTCAGGAGCAACATGATCAAAAGACATCAGTTGGGTTGTCCAGGCGCGTTTGTCTTTGGTCCCAGCAAAACTGATCCGTCTTTGGGAGAGATGCAACCGATGCGCGATTTCTTGCACCAGGGTATGGGTTTCCCAATTTCGACTGCTGACCTCTGCAATCGTAAAATTCCCTTGGTCCTTCTTCGGTGGATACAAGCAGGTTTCTATGACGCGGAAATCATCGATACGAACTCGAAGTTTTCCCTCAACACCAGGATGGTCAGTACAATAGGTATCGATACCAATCTCGTGTTCAAAATCAGGGGTTTTCATCACCGTGCTGCTCGGTTATTTTTCAAAAGTCTTGCCAAAGAGCTTGATTTCATCCTCAAGGTATTTCACTGCTTTTTTTAGCACATCCTCCGGTGAGCCTTTTTTTACACGGAGGAATAATCGTTTTTTCACCGCAAGGGGACTGTCCGCCATACATGCCGCATACTCAACATCATCGTTCTGAAGCAGGATATGAGTAATCGGATGAAGAATGGTTTCATCTTCCCCGGTGACTTCCAATTCTAGTTCGGTTTTTGTTTTTCTGATGGTTTTTAAATCCATACTCTCACGGACCCTTTTCTTTCTTTAGAGGTTGTTTATATCTAGGTTTCCATAGTCGTCTGCAATGCGTCGATGCTCCTTGTTCCCGCAGTTTTCACATTCAAGCCCCTGGCTTTTTTTGATGAGGGGATGCCGACATTTTGAACAGAGGGCTTTAATCGCTCCAAAATTCCGTTCTTTTGTCTCCAACTGAACGCTGGGTTTCACCTGGATGACTTTCGCTCGGATGTAATCCTCAGTTTTGTACTCTGTCGATGCGTCTTTGATGAAACCTTGGGCGATTTCTTTGACATGAATCGTTGCGTCAGTATCACTGGAGACCGATCTGTTTTTTCCCGTTACGTGTACGACTTCAGCGATAATCATCGTTGGTTTTGCATTCGTCACCCTTGCGATGACGACGTCTCCTCTTTTCAGAATGACTGGTGTACTCGACGCTGGTTGCACCTCTGCCGTACGATGTTTTTCATCGACCACATAGGTGCCAATGCGGGCTGCGCGGATGATTCCATTCTCTTCAAAGGTCCCATCTCCGGGTAATAATTCCTCAGAAGTGGAGAGTTGGTCCCCTGGCATGACGAATTTCTGTTTCATGGTTTCTCACAAATCCAAATAGGCAAGCTAATCTATGTTTTAAAGGTTATGGTTCGTTAATTCTTCTTGAGGCAAGGGAATAATACGGGAGTAAAAAGTCTTATAAATGATATGCTTATTTCGATGTCTCTAACTATTGAGTTTCAAGATAGGTGAAAACGTATGTCCCGGAAACCAGCAAGAATGATCCGACAGATAAGAGGTCAGGCGACGACGAGACGAGAGTATATGGGTGGTGTTCCAGCTTCCCGCCTTACGCAGTTTGTCATCGGCAATAAGACCGCAAAGTTCCCTGTGCAATTATCGTTAGTGTCGAAAGAAAAATGCCAGTTACGGCATAACGCGTTAGAATCTGCCCGTATCTCCGCGAACAAAGCACTTGAAAAATACATCGGTTCTGCGAACTATCGGTTGCATATCCGGATCTATCCTCATATTGTCATCCGTGAGAACAAACAAGCGACCGGGGCAGGGGCCGACCGTGTCTCCCAAGGCATGCGACGGGCATATGGAAAACCGGTAGGGACCGCTGCTCGTGTGAAAGTAGACCAAATTCTCATGACGTTGGATACGACAGAACAATACATCGTTCCCGCACGGGAAGCCTTACGGAAAGCAGGGATGAAACTGTCAGCACCCTGCGTTATCAATGTTGAAAAAGGCGCTGAACTTTTGCATTAGAACCCAAAGATCCTGCTTAGATGTATTTAATGAAAAACGGGATGAGGATCAGCACCAGGATCAGCAGAGAGATAGTTAAAGAAACGTTCTTGACGATTTTTTCTTTTGTTTCTTCTTGTATTCCTTTTTTGACTCGCATGATCACCGCGCGGACGCCATCGTTAAAGAGAAATCCTCCATCCAGCGGGACCATGGGAAGGACATTAAACAGGGATACCGCAAGGTTCAACCAGAAAATCCAATATATCGCATTTACAAGAATCCAAAAAAGTGATGCAGGGAGGATTCCTAGTGGACCGGTGATGCTGTAAGAATCCGTAAAAGGAGCGACGATAGGATTGTATCCCGCAAAATACCCAAGCAAGGGGAGACTGTAAAAGGTTAACAATCCTTGAGGAAAAGAATGGAACGGGTTTTTTAAGATAGCAAGGTACTCTTGGAAGATCGAGTCCCGTAACAAGGATTGAACTCCTAGGTAGCCTTTCCCTCGATAGGATTCGTTATTGACGTAGGTCGTCGGGCGTTTTGCGTACTCGATATATTTATCGCTGAGGAGGACATCTGTGGTTTGTTGTTCGCCTTTTTTTATGTACGTGATACTGATGGTCTGATTCGCCTGGGTGTTATTCCACGCGGTAAAATATTCGTCACCAGAGGCGATCACGGTATTGTTGATACGAGTGATGATCACCCCGGTTTGCAGTCCAAGGTGCGAAGCTGGTGAATCAGCATCAACCGTGAAAATAATCGCTCCTTCTTCAGCGGGTTGCACCGCGGACAGACACACGCCGGAGAAGAGCAACATGCTGATGATGACCACAACGAAATTCGCGGCTGGACCAGCTGAGTAAATTCTCATCCTGGTAAGAATATTTGCTTTTTTCACCTCCTCATCATCAGGCTCACAAAATGCTCCAATCGGGACAATCAAATACAGGATCCCTAATGATTTCACTTTCAGCTTATCCACCAAGGTAAGAATCCCATGAGAAAACTCATGAACAATAATCGCAATCACCAGACCAAGCAGGACATACCCGAGGTACTCCAGGGGAAGGAGCGGATTGATCCCGGGGAGCACTAAAGCAACTTCCGGGCCTGGTAAGGTGCTTCGCTGTTCCGGGGTGAACCCGAACACCAGCCAGGCGGTCATGACCATGAGTGCAGTCATCAGAACCATGGTAACAAAACAGAAAACGATACTGATGTTCCCATAGATCCTCCAGAGACGTTGCTGTTTTGCACGGTTTTTCAGAAACTGAATCCCTTTCTGGGTCCGCCACATCAACGCCGGACCATAAAAGGAGATATTATGCTTTTTCAGGATACCTTTTTTATGAAGAAGATACACAATCCCAGCATACACCAGGATGACACATACAAAAACTACGATGCTTTCAATAATCGTCATAATCCCTCGCGCAGAATACCTCAAGAGTTTTTAAAGTACTGGGCTTGTCTCATTTCGTTTGATGTTTTAACAGTTTCTGTGTCTGTTCCTCGATGTTCCGTTCGTACGTCTCATCAATAAACTCCTCTTTGATGTAATGGTAGCTGACCGCTCCGATAAAGACAATGAGAAGACCCACCGCGATGTATCCCCAGAACGTTAGGGTGAAGAACGGCTCGATAAGAAACCCCTGGTCATTGTGAAACTCCCACAGCACCTGGCCAAACGTGTCAAACAACAGAGACCCGATAAAACCAAAGGCGAATAATGAAAAGGGGACAATCCAGTACGACCAGAGGATCTTTTTCTCTCGGATGTAGAGATCGGTCACTCTGCCAAAGGCGGCAAGCAAGCCTGCTGCGACAACCCCCCAGGTAATCTCAGCAAGAAACTTCAGGACAAGGACGTCGAGGTATCGTTGATACTGATTGAAGGTGTTGTTGTACGCGTAGAAGAGGCTGACTGCGATGATCACAATGGAAAGAATTGAGGTGTAAAACGAAGGCCTACCCGTAAGCAACCCTTCTCTGAACTCATGCCAGATGACCGCGACTTTTTTCTCAGAGTTAAACGTCCGAATCAGCAGATAAATCCCTAACGTAAACAAGATGGCGCCAAACCCGCTAGCCGCCATACCCATGATCGCAAAAATAGCCCAAACGATTAAAATTAACGCGATAGGCAGGAAGAATTGTTTCTTGACTTTATCCTCGTCGAGGAGTTTAATAATCCGATAATAGGTATCCTCGATCTGTTTACTCTGTTTCACATTCACCCGTTGAATCGAGTTAATCTTCAACCGAGTCTGAATAATAGGCAGGATGAATTCATCTTCGGCACCATCACTAATCAAAATCGCATCCTCAGCGTTGGTTTCTCTCAGAACGATCTCCAGTTGTTCAGAGAGTTTCTGGTCTGATTTTACGCCGACGTTGATGTCCCCACACAGCGTTACTATCTCGACATCTTTTCCTTCTTTTTTCAAGGAATGATAAAGGGATATTGCAAAAAATATCGCGTTTAAATCTGAATCTTCTGCATCGGTATATCCTAACTTGTTCGCTGCATCAAGGTTATTCTGAATCCCGATGATTGGGCTGGGTGCCTGCGCCTTTCTACCGAAATCATCGTCACGATCAATATTCAGAATCAGGGTTTTTACCATTGTTTTCAAAAATACAAACACTGTGTGTATATAAAGTTTGACTTCAAAAATATTGACGAAGAGACAAGAAACCTAATCATAAAACTAAATCAAGTAGCGACATTCGAAAGAGAACAATCTCCTAATTATTTTTTCATTTAAAATCTTAAATCTATCATATAACAGGGTATTAACTTCTTTTTCAAAATTGAAGTGACACTATGATCGAATGGGCGATATGCCATCTAATCATTCAGATGCTGTTGTAGAATCAGAATAATCCTGTAAAGAGGGAGGAAAGGTGGTCGTAAAATGAAAGAAGATGTCCTGGAAAGAGGAGAGGAAAGGAAAATCACAAAAACTGCTCTTCTTCATATTTACGACCCCCATATATTAACAATTGTTAATTCATGTTTATATAAATTTCGATAATGTTCGGTCATAGACGAATTGCAATTCATTTGCATAAAAAAATATTACAATAATAAGATGAGCAGTTCCTTTATACGTGACGGTATTATCTAATTTTCTCTTTAATAAATACGAACCACTCAACTGTTACGTGGGGGGTCTAGATAAGGCAACCCTTGTGCTTTAGAGAAACCGATATCAATCAATAAGTTACTTCACTTTTCTAATGAGAAATTTCTTACATATTCTCCTTGTTGTGATTTTTATAAAAAAAAGATAAGGTGAAGGTTTCCCTTACACAAAAGGCTGTCGGAGGATGGGGGAAAAGTATGGGAATCTTTCTAGGAGTCGTTCTATTAATGTAAATATCAGTGATGATCTGTAATCGCCAGTATTTTTCAGATTTGAATAAAAACGATAGAAATGACCTGTTGTTTCCTGAGAATGTTCTTTCATCAATGGTGTAATGAAATTGTTATTCTTACTATCACCTGTTTTTGGTTTGAAATAAGCGACGGGGACATCGTACCATCCCCAGTAGGTTTCATCCATGATCTCCCAGCCGAAATTACTGGCCGGGTCATCGATGTACTGTTGGACATCCTCCGTAAGTTCCCAACTCATCCCCACACCGTGGGCGCTAGGGACTTTTTGTGTTGCGCTGACATTGCTGGATTTTGAAGGTCTGGTGTTATAGTTGACGGTCATTTCATCCCAATCACTTGTGATTCTATATACCGTAAGCGGTCGTCCTGCAGGGTTGGAATCCCCCCAGGCATAATAATATAGATTCAAACTTGCGGAGATGATGGGAGTGGATGGCGGTATGGAGGAGAGATCGAATTTGATGAGGATGTCGCATTCCCAGACGTCTGATCCACCACCATAGCGATTTCTGGTCGCCAGGTAGGTGAGGTCTCCATTGACCTCTGAGGGGTCTAAATTAGCAATATACGTATCATCGGTCGGATTAAACGTCCGTGTCTCATCTGCTAACACGACTTCGAGATATGGGATGAATTCATTACTTGGGGGAGGTGATTCGTATTCTTTTGGATAAAAATACGCGACAGGGACATCGTACCATCCCCAGTAGGTCTCATCCATGATCTCCCAGCCGAAATTACTGGCCGGGTCATCGATGTACTGTTGGACATCCTCGGTAAGTTCCCAGCTTATCCAGACATCAACTGATCCAGGAACTGTTTGTGTATCACTGATAAGGGATGCTTTCGAAGGTTGGGTATTGTAGTTGACTGTCAGTTCATGCCAATCACTTGTGATTTTGTATGCAGTGAGTGGTCGTCCTGCGGGGTTGGAATCCCCCCAGGCATAATAATATAGATTCAAACTTGCGGAGATGATGGGGGTGGATGGCGGTATGGAGGAGAGATCGAATTTGATGAGGATGTCGCATTCCCAGACTTCTGATCCGCCACCATAGCGATTTCTAGTGGCCAGGTACGTCAGGTCCCCATTGACCTCTGAGGGATCTAAATTGGCGATATAGGTATCATCTGTCGGGGTAAACGACTGCGTCCCATCAGCTAATTCAACTTTAAGATAAGGAAGATACCCTTCATACGCCAATGGTATATTCGGAAGCTCTTTTTGTAGGTCGTCTGTTTTTCCCTGAGTGCAGCTCGTACTTATTAAAAAAATAAGGGTTCCTACCACTAGCATTTTTTTAAGTACATTGTTTTTTTCCATCATATCTTTCTCCCGTACTAGTATGTTATAAATTAGCATGATTTAAATTTATCGGTTCAATATTTGAAAAAATCGTAGTAAAATATAATATAAAACGAGAATAATTACCATATAAAGATTGTTATCTATAGGAATTAATACAAGCATTTCAAAAAAACTAGGATTTCTATGACACAAAAAATTTCTACGTACTTTTCAAGAAAGCATCATTATCATTTGTAGATAAGACATCCACCAGACACATTCTTCTACAAAAATCATACCAAACCATTCAACAAAGACAAAGGAATTACTACTTCACCAAAATCAAATATACTTCCATTTCATTCCCCTGTCTATATGCCACTTGTCACCTTTGACTATCAAGATTTCATCCACCTGCTTGGCCAGCCTATCCCCAAACAAACCCTCATAGAAAAACTCCCGATGCTTGGAGGAGACTTTAGTCATACCAGCGGTGATGAAATAAACATCGAGTTTTTCCCGAACCGACCAGATCTCACATCCGTAGAAGGCATCGTGCGGGCGTCACGAGCTTTTTTCGGATTTCACACCGGGTTACCAACCTACAAGACTGCCGTATCAGACGTCACGTTAACTGCAGATCCCTCTGTGAAAAACGTACGACCATTCGTCACCACAGCCCTGGTAAAAAACGTGACCATGACTAATGAACTCATCATCTCCTTAATGGGCTTACAAGAAAAACTTCACATCGGATTAGGAAGAAATAGGAAAAAAGTCGCGATAGGCGTTCACAACGCAGAACCAGTAACCCCCCCGTTCGTCTACAAAGCAGTAGACCCCGACTCAGTGTCCTTTGTCCCCTTAACAAAGGATGAATCCATGACCCTACGGGAGATTTTGAAAAAACATGAAAAAGGCATCGATTACGCGTATCTCCTGGAGGGGTTTGAGAAGTATCCTGTGATCATCGATGCGCATCAGAACGTGCTGTCCTTTCCCCCGATCATCAACGGGAGTTTAACTGAGGTGACCCCTTACACAAAAGAGATATTCATTGATGTCACCGGAACCGACAGAAAAGCAATTAACTATGCGCTTAACATCGTCACCACCGCCCTTGCAGAACGAGGGGGAAACATCCATCAGACCACGGTTCTTGAGGCAGGGAAAAAACTCATATCCCCGGATTTAACCCCGGTACAGAAAAAATTATCGCTTACGTCTGTCAATAGACTCCTGGGAACAACCTTCACAGAAAACGATATTATCACCTGTTTGGAAAAAATGGGGCATAACGCGGTAGGTCTCGGCAATGGGACGCTCATCGTTGATGTCGCTGCATGGCGATCCGATATCCTTCATGAGGTTGACCTCATCGAGGATGTGGCGGTTGGGTATGGATTTGATCAGTTCACCTCGGATTTCCCTAAAGCATTAACCTTCGGGGGGACATTACCGGATCACACATTCATTGAAGGGGTACGCCTGCTTCTGATCGGCCTTGGGTTTAACGAGGTGACCACCTTTGTCATCTCCAATCCACAAGACGAGTTTCAACGGATGGGCCTCAAAAAAAGGACGATGGTTGAGATCGAAAACCCGATCGGCGAAGAATATAGCGGACTACGGATGAGCCTGTTGCCATCCTTGTTAAAACTCCTACGAGAAAATCGGCATCATCCGCTCCCACAACAGATTTTCGAAGTCGGCATGGTTGCTGATGAGACTGCGAAAAACCGCTGTCACCTCGCTGGCCTGAAAATCGATGCAAAAGCACACTTCACCGAATGTAAATCACTCATAGAAACCGTTCTTCGAGAATGCGGAGAAAAACCAGTGATAAAAGAAGCATATCATGGCGCCTTTATCGAGGGACGGTGCGCTGCCGCCCTCAAAAAAGAAACAGAGATCGGAGTGTTTGGGGAACTACACCCCAAGACCATTCAAGCATTCCATCTCGAACACCCCAT
The DNA here is from genome assembly GCA_041650455.1 of Thermoplasmatota archaeon. GTDB lineage: Archaea > Thermoplasmatota > E2 > DHVEG-1 > DHVEG-1 > SM1-50. Next base: position 19,591 of record JBAZLE010000012.1, read on the forward strand.
CATCGCCTTCGAACTCAACCTTGATCGGCTCAGATAAGACCACCATTCTCATGGAGGGATCATGCTGTCAGAGTATCGGACCACCGCGCAAACAACCTGGGATACGATAGCGGACAGTTTCGATACCACACGACAACGACCTTGGAGGTATTGCCTCAGATACATCGATTCCTTACCACCGAACGCTCTGGTCGCTGACCTGGGATGTGGAAACGGGCGTCATCTGTTTCCCTGCGCTGAAAGATGTGCACACGTCATCGGAGTCGACCTCTCACAAAGGTTTCTTCAGATTATTTCAAAGAAGCTTTCTCAAAAATCACTGACGAATGTCTCTCTGGTGCATGCGGACGTCGTTCAATTGCCCTTCGTGGACAACTCCTTTGATGCCCTCTTATTCCTCGCATCACTCCATAACATCCAAGGAAAAGACCATCGCCAGAGGGCATTAACCGAGGTGGCGAGAATCTTGAAACCCCAGGGGACGGCAGTAATCAGCGTCTGGTCCCGCTGGCAGGAAAGATTTTATCGGCATTTTTTAAAACAGCTCCTTCTTCGGAATCGTGAGTTCGGCGATATCGATATTTCCTGGAGGCAACACAATAAGAACATCCCTCGATTTTATCACCTGTACAGCAAAAGTGAATTTCTGCAGGAACTCCAGGACGCAGCACTGACTATCGAGCGGTTCGATGCAGTCAGAATCCATTCGAAACGAGGCGCTGATAATTATTTTGCGGTAGTAAAAAAAAGATAGTTTAATAAAACACAGGAGATTGGTCACCCCATCAGAATAAGGAATATGTATGACTATCATTGAAACTACGAACCTTACCAAAACATTCGATGGATTCACCGCGGTCGATCATATACAGTTTTCCGTAAAAAAAGGGGAAATCTTTGGATTTCTTGGCCCCAACGGCGCAGGAAAAACCACGACAATTAAAATGTTGACGACCTTGTTGTACCCAAGCGAGGGTTCCGCCACCATCGCAGGGTTTGATATCCTAAAACAGCGGGCAAACGTACGGGAAAACATCGGGATTGTCTTCCAAGAACCTGCATTGGACACGGAACTGACCGGCAGAGAGAACCTTGATTTTCATGCACGGATGTACGGTTTGACCCAGGAAACCAGGAAAAAACGGATCACAGAGGTACTCACTCTTGTTGATTTACTCGGAAAGAAGGATATCGTAGTGAAACATTACTCCGGGGGGATGAAACGACGGTTAGAGATCGCCAGAGGCCTGATGCATTCTCCCACCGTGCTGTTCTTAGATGAACCAACGTTAGGCCTCGATGCACAGACACGCCGGGCAATCTGGGAGTATATCAAACAATTAAACAAAGAAGAGAACACAACGATTTTTTTAACAACGCATTACATGGATGAAGCTGATTTCTTATGCGATCGCATCGGGATCATTGATCAGGGCAAGATACTGGTGATCGACACCGTTGATACGCTGAAGAAGTCCGTTGGCCATGATGTAATTACAATAGCATGTTCCGATAGCGGACAATTACAGCAACGACTGGAGCAGGAACCCTGGGTCAACAACATCACCCCTCATGAGACGTTCCTGACCGTTGGTGTCCAGCGGGGGGAAGAAAAAATACCAACCATCTTTGAGATCGCACGCACCATACCGGTCTCGATCTCTTCGATCGATGTGCGGAAACCCACCCTAGATGATGTGTTTCTCTACTACACCGGACGGAGTATGCGGGAGCAGAACCCGGAGACCTCTCAGAGTCAAGCTACAAGACCAGCTGGATTCCACTGGAGGCGACGACCCTGATGAATCAGAAGGACCTTCAGGCTGTCTACATGCTCTGGCTTCGACAAATGAAACGGTTTTTCCGTGCGAAAAGCAGGGTGCTTTCCACAATTCTCCAACCGCTGTTCTTTCTCTTCATCCTTGGTTTTGGGTTTAACATCGCGGTGTTTCCCGGCATGCAAGGACCGTACATCAATTTCCTTGCTCCAGGGCTAATCGCGATGACGATCCTGTTATCCTCGATGTTTACTGGGGTGTCCGTCCTGTGGGATCGGCAATCTGGGTTCCTGCAGGAGGTGCTGGTGGCACCAGTCAGCAGGTTGTCCATTGTCATCGGCAGGACCGTCGGGGGAGCGACCGTCGCGTTGTTTCAAGGGTTTATCATTATGTTTATCGCTCTTGCCATGGGTGTACCGATTGTGAACCTTCAAGGGTTGTTGCTCACGATTCTCATCATGGTGTTGCTGTCCTTCACCGCGGTCGGGTTTGGCCTGATCCTTGCCTCAAAAATGCGGGATTTCGAAGGGTTCCAGTCGATTATGAGCCTGATTCTGATGCCGTTGATGTTTCTCTCCTCTGCGTTTTACCCGGTGAACGAATCCTTGCCAGGATGGTTACAGATCCTTTCCTATGGCAACCCGTTGTTTTATATGATCGATGGGATACGAGGGAGCTTGACTGGTGTGAATAATGTCCTACATCCGTTAGTCGACCTTGGGATAATCCTGGTTTTATGTATCGTCATCATGGGGTTAGGGACGTATTTTTTTAACAAATCAGAGGTTTGAAACCTATTTGAATAACTATCTACCCACTGTTTCTTGTTTTTCAGCTCCTAGAACCTGAATAGAATAGCATGTTGTATTGCTGCAGCATTATTTTGTTCCCGGACGATCAGACTCCCATATCTTGAGTCTCTGAAATCATCTCCAAACATTTAAATAAAAAGACCTCTATGGTGTTTCATAAGGGGAAAACCTATGAACGTTATAAAGAACATAAAGATATTTTTTAAAGCTAGCGTGATCCTCGCTATTGTCTTGGCATTTGTTGTGCCGGCAACAGCAATGACGGAAAATTCAAGACAATACACAGAAAGGCAAACAAATCCTACTTTTCCAAGGAACGCCGAATGGATAGAACAAGCCTCAGGTTTTTGGGAGGCTTCCCGCGGTATTCACTACATGCATGCTGTCGATGAAAATATCTGCTGGGCGGTCGGCTATGACGGAAGCGTAGCCCAAGCACCGGTGCAAGAGTTTACTAGGACCATCAACGGTGGGGAACTGTGGGAAGCTGATGTAATCGATGGAGCACCAACTGACGGAGACACCGCTATGATTTTTGCGTTGGATGACATGACCGCATGGGTTCCTATCCATTCAGGAACACCGCAAGGTATCTGGAAAACATCAGATGGCGGGGTCACCTGGGCTCAGCAAACCACCGCGGATTTCACCGGGGGATTCCCCAACTGTGTCCATTTCTGGAACGAAAATGACGGATGGTGCATGGGAGACCCTGTTGATGGATATTTCCAAATCTATACAACGACTGATGGGGGAGACACCTGGGTCCGAGTCCCGACAGAGAACATACCAGCACCCTCATCCTCCATAGAGTACGGAGTCGTCGGATACTATGATGTTATCGGCGATACGGTCTGGTTCGGAACGCAAGATCAAACCAACGGGGGCCGCGTCTTTAAATCCATAGATAAAGGATATCACTGGACTGTTTCTGATGTGATCTTTCCCGATGTTGGCGCGTATGTCGACATCCGTTTCAAGGATGCCTTACATGGACTTGCGATGGACAAGAATTTTGAAATAGCGGCCTTAGCAGAAACCTCTGATGGAGGAGAGACCTGGACGGTGTTTTCCCAAAGTGGGACCTGTTACGCTGCTGATTTTGATTATGTCCCTGGTACGGAAAACATGTATGTCAGTACCGGTGTCAGTTCCTCATCAACCGCATACCGGGGTGCTTCGTATAGTCTCGATGGTGGTCATAGCTGGACAACCTGGGAGGAAATATATGACATTCAGTTATTTGGAACCTCCTGGGTCGAAGGAAGGATTGGTTGGGCTGGTACCTTCAACGACGATGAGACAACCGGTGGAGTATTCAAACACATACCCTCAGGCACACCCGAGCCGGCATTAACCATCAGTATTTCGGGTGGGAAAGGCTTTACGGTCTCTATCAGCAATGTCGGTGAAGCAGCAGCGACCAACGT
>JBAZLE010000013.1:0-21440 GCA_041650455.1 Thermoplasmatota archaeon
GATTACTATGAGACTCCGATGGTGAGTAAAACCTTTAGCGTTGTTTCTGGGCCTGGAGTGTATTATCAATCCTCAAGTGGACTGAACAGCAAATCCTCTACCCCGAATGGCGCGTTCCAAACCCCGGAACTCATGAGCTGTGTTCTATCAGTTATCATCGTGATTGTGGTAGTGATCATAATCGTGGTGTTCTTCATTCGATATCGAAAACGGCGGAAGGCGACATGAGTACAGACGTCATCGTCACCCAGAACATCTCAAAAACCTATGGCAAACCACCCTTGCAAGTCTTTGCCCTGCGGGAAACAAACCTTCGTATCAAACAAGGTGACTACATCGCGATTATCGGTCCGTCAGGTTCCGGGAAATCAACGTTAATGAACCTCTTAGGCTGTCTTGATAAACCCAGTTCCGGGAAGATCTATATCGACGGCAAAGATATCTCGCTCCTAGATGAAAACGAGCTTGCACGAATCCGCAGAGAAAAAATCGGATTTATTTTCCAGAAATACAATTTGATACCAACGTTAAATGCACTGGAGAACGTGGAACTTTCCATGGGGTTTGCAGGTGTTGACAGCCAGCTGCGGACCGCCAATGCAAAGAAACTGCTGGAGATGGTGGAGCTGTCAAAACGCATGACCCATAAACCGTCAGAGATGAGCGGCGGGGAACAGCAACGGGTAGCCATCGCTCGTGCATTAGCGAACAACCCTTCGATCATTCTTGCGGACGAGCCGACCGGGAATGTGGATACAAAATCTGGGGACAACATCATGAACATTTTAGAGGAAGTCAATCGAAGAGGAGAAACCATTATTGTCGTCACCCATAACTTGGCAATAGCGAAACGTGCGAAACGCGTGCTTCAAATCCAGGATGGGGTGGTGAAGGAAGACGTCTTTGGTTATCAAGATCAAATGGTGAAGAATACCTATGTTTAGCGATCATATCAAACTCGCGATAAAGAATCTTCGGCATCGTTTATCTCGATCGCTCTTGACATTACTCGGCATCGCGATCGGGATCATGGCGATTATTTCTCTGATGGGACTTGGGGAAGGAATGCAACAAGCAATAACGGGCGAGTTATCCAGCTTATCTGATGTCGTCATTGTATCAACAGGAGGAGGATTTATCTCATCATTTGGAGGCGGAGGGTCCTCCGGAGAATATTTCACCGACCGCGATATCGCTGATGTGGAACGAACCCAGGGAGTACGAGATGTGAGCACACAACTCTCCAGCACCGCTTACGCTGAATATAATGCGAAAAGAACCATCGTTTCCCTCACCGGGATGGACGTTCTTGTCATCGGACTTCAATATTCAACTTCGGAGCTGGAAGCAGGGGAGTTCCTCGGTGAAAATGATCAGAATAAGATTATGATCGGATATGGTATCGCGCATGAGACGTTTGATGCAGATATTTCTGTTGGAGGACGAATCGAGATTAATGGTCAAAAATTCTTTGTTAGTGGTATTTTCGCTAAACAGGGAATGAGTGGGTTTTCTTCGGATACTTTAATTCTTATGAATTCTCGTGACTTCAAAAAATTGACTGGGCAGAGCAACATCAGCACCATTTATTTCCGGGTAAACAATGTCAACGAGGTTGAATCCATAGCAGCAACCGTCCAGGATGCTATCAATGAAAATCATGGGCAGAAAGATTTTGCGACAGCAACAACGATGACTTCCGTCCTCGAGACGGTTCAATCCATAATCGGAATCCTTCAACTCGTGTTGGTCGCGATTGCGTCAATTGCTCTGGTGGTCGCCTCAATCGGGATTATGAATACGATGCTTACCTCAGTGATGGAGCGAACAAGGGAGATAGGTATTATGAAGGCGATTGGTGCAACCAATAAAGACATCATGAGTATCTTCATCATCGAAGGAATGCTGGTGAGCAGCATCGGTGGTATTCTTGGTGTCGTCCTGGGTGTGTTTGGTTCTCAGGCGCTTACCTTGATTCTGAATAACTTCATGATGATGGGTGGCAATTCCGCAGGTCTTTCCCCGATAATAACGCTCTTCTCGGTGGTTCTGGCGGTGACCGTATCATTACTCGTCGGAGTTCTTTCCAGTTTGTATCCTGCTTGGAAAGCAGCCCGGATGAGTCCCATTGAAGCAGTCCGCTACGAATAACCCTCCCGGTATTGAAGACGATACATTAATACTCCTTGTTTAATACCCGCTGTGATATGAAACACTCCCTCTTTGTAAAGATTCTCCGGGAAAAAAAACTCCTCTTACCACCCTTGAGTGGATACACGGATTACCCCTACCGGGTGGTTCTTGCGCGGTTCAACCCACCGTTTCTCATCACGGAGATGGCAAACGCCCGTGCGATTGTGCAGAAGAATCGACGCACCATGCAGATTCTGAAGATCGCGGAAGGAACGCAGTATCATGGGGCCCAGCTCGTGGGGAGCATCCCAGAATACATGCGCAAAGCAGCGGAAATCGTCCAGGACCTTGGGTTTGAGTACATCGATATCAACATGGGGTGTACCGCACGGAAGGTCACCTGTCGCGGCGAAGGGGTGTCTCTGATGAAACATGAGCAGAATGCCTGTGCGATTATCGAAGCGGTCAGTAGAGCAGTGGATGTCCCGGTGACCTGCAAGATGCGTCTTGGTGTCTCGAAACATGCGATGAACGCAATATCCCTTTCTCAGAAACTGGTGGATGCTGGTGCGACAGCTCTTACTATTCATGGACGAAGCGGGGAGAAGAAATTCGGAGTACTGCTCGATCGGGATCTCATCAAAAAAACCGTACACACTCTCTCCGTGCCCGTGGTCGCCAATGGCAGTATTTATACCGGGGTCGATGCCGACCAGATGCTACAACAGACCCAGGCTGCTGCGGTGATGCCCGGTAGAGGTCTTCTGGGAAATCCCTGGTTGGTCCCTGAGATACTCAATACCCTATCAAAGAAGAGGTATTCACCCCCTTCACTCGAGGAGAAAAAAGAAGTCTGTCTTGACCATCTTCATTTGCTAGTCGACTTCTACGGGGAGCGTCGTGCGGTTCTCAAGATGCGTAGTATCCTTCCCCATTATTTTTCGTCTTGTCTGTTTCTTAAGGAATTGAAAAAGGACGTCCAACAGATAACAACTTCAACTGATGTACCTATCCTGTTAGAACGAATTTCTGCTCATGAAATGAACAACAGATATCAACGATAGACCGTTCGTTTCATTTCGGTTTTAAAAACCTTGGATTGGTTGTGGAATCAGCGATTGATCAAACTCGGAGGGAAGCTGCTTTTTGGTCGCAAATTGGTACAACGCCGCCACATAAATACCATTGGTCGCTGATGCGACGACCCCAAGAAACGCCCAGTAGAAAAACGCGATGACGACCCCAACAATCACCCCGGTTGTACCACCAAGGAGATACCCCAAGATGATCGGCAGCACCCCCAGCAACGCAAGCAGGAAGAAGAAGACACCAAACCCAAATGACCCGATAATGGTCTCTCCCCACGTTTGTTTGAATAATGAGGCACTCCGTCTAATGGAGGAGGCGACCCCCTTTTTTTCATAGATAAGCACGGGGATGATAAAGAAGGTAACATATGTCCAGGCAAGACCGAAGACTCCAGCGACGATTCTACCGACCCATCCACCTCTCTGACGGATTGCCTGCAAGATCATCCCAATGGTCGCTGAAATGAGCGCCCAGATCAGGATTCGTCCAAGATGTTGAGACGCGATCCGGAGTCCATCGGAGACCGTTGGGTCACCGCCATTTAATCGGATATTTGCACAAGCGATGATGGCGGTGTTGAAGAAGATCACGATAAAAAACAAGACAAAATAAAGGAGAAATCCAACGATTATCCAGACCCATTGTGTGGATTCGAAGGAGTCACTGCCGAGGAACCAGAACCCGGCGAAAAAGGACAGTAAGATAATGATGCAAGCGATGAAGGAAAGGACGGGAAAGATCATGATTTCTTTGTCTTTCCGGAGAACACCAAGGCTTGTCTTCATTAATTTCCAACTGTTTGCGAATTTTCCCATGAAGACATGTAAGCAGAAAGCAGATAATTAAATATTTTCATTCAATCAGCATTCCCTCCGTTCTATTACTGGTAGCTGGTAAAAAAGTATCTTCGTTTGAAACACAAATCCTTATATGACACCCAATCCATTCAAGCATACAACTTCAGAAAGTAAAGGAGGAATATAGTGTGTTAATGATTGTACGATTGTATCCAAAAATCGATATCAATAAGATATGGGACTACGTGGAACATGACATGAAAGAAGAACCATCCAAATCCATGACACCGCTCTACGCGACCCAAACAGAAGGAATGATGGATGTCGGGATTATTTGCGAGGTGAAGGACGCTGATGATATCGCTCATTTCCTGACCCAAGAGATTATTAAATGCCCCGAAGTGCATCATACCAAAACCATTTCATTGATGAGACCTGTGTTCTTCCCGATCCCAAAAAAGAAACCAGCAAACATCCAACGGTATCTCATCCGTATGTACATGCATCCCTGCTATTATAAACAGAATTACGAGCATCTCATCACGTATCATTACCCAGAAAATCTTTTCCCTATCTATATTTCCTATTCGCTGGGGGATGAGGATATCATTATGAGTGTGGCTGCAGACTCAAAGCAAACCGCTCTGAAATTCCTAAAGGAACACATCCGGACTATGGATGGCGTGGATCAGTCAACCCTCTATCCCGTGTTTCGAGCGAAACGGTTCGCCCCGCTTGAAACATTGATTGAACAGCAGAAAAAATATTTAGCAGAGCGTGGGAAAAAGACCCCACCTGAGGAAGTGGATTTACAGTTTGACTGGGTCGAGGATTTCGAGCAGTACGCCATGTTGACTGGTGCGTTTCCTGCAGATCTTTAATTCGGAGTACGACATCTTTAATAAAAGGGATCTGCATTCGTAGTCCAACCAGGATTGAATGAATCATAACTGGGTGGAGGTTCTTTATGGCAAAAACGAAAAAAACTTTTACTACGAATTTTGGAAAACCCGTGGAAGACGATCAGAACAGCATCACCGCTGGGGTACAAGGCCCGGTACTAATCCAGGATGTGCACCTTATTGAGAAACTCGCTCATTTCAACCGGGAGCGCATCCCGGAACGAATCGTGCATGCGAAAGGAGCTGGAGCAGGAGGGTATTTTGAAGTCACCAAGGATGTGACGAAATATACAAAAGCAAAATTCCTTTCAAAGGTAGGAAAAAAGACTGAAGTCTTCGTCCGGTTCTCCACCGTTGGTGGTGAGAAAGGCTCTGCGGATGCGGAACGGGACCCTCGCGGGTTTGCCGTCAAATTCTACACGGAAGAGGGCAACTATGACCTTGTAGGCAACAACACCCCGGTGTTTTTCATTCGAGATCCGATAAAATTCCCTGATTTCATCCACACCCAGAAACGAAACCCGGCGACGAACACCAAGGATGCCAACATGTTCTGGGATTTCCTGTCCTTAACACCCGAATCCGTTCATCAAGTCACTATCTTGTTCTCAGACCGTGGCACTCCAAAAACCTATCGTCATATGAACGGATACGGCAGCCATACCTACAAATGGTACAACGACAAAGGGGACTACTTCTGGGTCAAATATCATTTCAAAACAGACCAAGGGGTCCAGAACCTCACGAGGGATGAGGCAGAACTCCTCAAAGGCAAAGACCCGGATCACGCAACCCGCGACCTGTATGAAGCGATCGAACGAAAAGACTGTCCTTCCTGGACGCTGGAGGTTCAGATCATGAAACCAGAGGATGCAGAAACCTACCGTTTTAACCCCTTTGACGTGACAAAGGTCTGGCCGCATGGTGATTACCCGCCAATCAAGATCGGGCGGATGGTGCTCAACCGGAATCCTGAGAATTATTTCGCAGAGGTGGAACAAGCAGCGTTCTCCCCAGGCAATTTCGTCCCAGGGATTGCGTCGTCACCGGATAAGATGCTGCAGGGTCGTTTGTTTGCGTACCATGACGCGCATCGTTACCGACTTGGTCCGAACTATCATCTCATCCCGGTGAACCGACCGAAAGCGATGGCCATGCAGAATTATCAGCGGGACGGACCGATGCGATGTGATGGCAACGACGGGGGAAAACCCAACTACTATCCAAATAGCTTTGGTGGTCCAGAGCCACTGATGGATGCAGCGGAACCCCCCTATGACGTCTCTGGAGTCGCAGCACGTCAGAAACACGTCCACCCCAATGATGATTTTGTACAAGCCGGCAACCTCTATCGGAAAGTCATGACCGCAAAAGATAAAGAGCATTTAATCGGCAATATCGTAACGCATCTGTGTCATGCCAACAAGGACATACAGATCCGACAGACAAAGATTTTCTACAAAGCAGACCCCGAGTATGGTCGGCGTGTTGCGAAAGGATTGAACCTCCCATTAAAACTCGTAGAGTAAACAAAGAGTACAATACATCGACCCAGTAATCATTATGAAATGCGCAGAGGAGTCGCTTTTACTCGATACGCAACCTCATAGAAAATTCTTAAAAAGAACAACAGATTCGCATCCTTGAGTTGTGAAACCGATGAAGATTGGGATTGTGTATTATTCACGGACAGGCAATACTCGCCATGTGGCAAAGATACTTGAAGAAAAATTCAAAGAAAAAAACACAGAGATTGACCTTATCGAAATCGAACATGAAAAACGACCTGGTTTTTTTGCCGCTGGCAGAGCAGCCATGAAACAAGAGGAATTACCGATAAAAAACACCAATTTCGACTTGGGACCCTATGATGTGATTCTCGCGGGTACCCCAACCTGGGCGGGAAGACCATCACCATTTCTCAAATCCTTCCTAGGGAAAGCGGAACAGATTACAGGAAAGCCCGTTGCTTTTTTTGTGACGGGCGGGGGTCCGATTACGAAAAGGGACGAGTTTCAACATATTCTAAAAAATGAGTTGGAACCATTAGGAATCAAGATAGCTGATCCGTTCCACCATTTAGTGTTTAAAAAAGGACAGATTGTAGACGGACAACAACATATTGATGATTTCATCACCGCTATCTTGCATATCCAGAAGGGATAATCCTTTTTCTCGTTCCTACTCATAGGAGCCCTGATTTCGTTTTCAAAGGACATGTTTTTAAGGAAGAAAACGATTGTGACGCTGCGAAGGGGACATGTACGAACAAAATCCTGAGTTTGAAGAACCTGATGACCAAGCAATCATCTGGAGATATGTCGATTTCACAAAATTCATCTCCTATCTAGAAAGAAAAGCATTATTTTTTGTTCGAAGCGACCAATTGCCGGATCAATACGAAGGGAAATTTACTGAAGCAGACTTACGAACATGGGAGGAAAAATTACAGCCGAAGACGAAGTTAAATCAGATGGAACTCTATGATAGCTTTCGAAAAATCGTCAATATCAGCAGTTGGCATATTAATGAGAATGAATCAGCGGCGATGTGGGAAATCTGCCTGCAAAGTAATGAAGGGGTCGCGATAAAATCAACCTATCGTCGTTTAAAAGAGAGTTTCAACCTGCATACCGAAGATGCCATTCACATTGGGAAGGTAAAATACATCGATTATGCTAAGGATACGATTCCGAAAGGGAACATCTTCAATCCGTTTCTCTATAAACGCAAAGCATTCGAACATGAAAAAGAGCTTCGAGCGGTTATTCTGAAAGTCGCTCCTCAGGAAGCTATGGTCGGAAAACACCGGTTCTATGTTGACCCAAAGTGGTTCGGGATATACGTCAGGACGGATCTGAACACCTTGATCGATACCATTGTCGTTTCTCCAGGTGTTCCTGATTGGTTTATTGATTTAGTCATCTCGATTGTCAACAAATACGGGCTACAGAAAAAAGTTGAACCATCTGAGTTGTCCAAAGAACCCCCCTATTAAGTTTCGTTACGACTGAGCAGCGTCTATGATTTGCCGTATAACCGGAGAAATAGTAGTTCACAATCACCTGAAAAGATACAGCAGAACAGAATGGTCCAATCCTGTCGTATGAGGTACTTCATATGCATTTTTGCTCCTCAAATGAGTAAATCCCGCAGAGAATTGAAAAACCGTTAAATAGAAATATCCCTAAGAAATACATTCTCCCAGTTATGGAGGAGTGAAAATATGGACCCAATTCTAGAAACAGGAATTATATTTGCAATAAGCCTGCTCATATCAGCGATTATTATCTTTATCGTAACAAAGATATTTGGGGAAAAGGAAGGATTTCTTCATGCGTTACTCGCTGCGTTTATCGGTGCGATCATCTACACTGCTCTCTACTACATCTTCGGCAGCATCTCGGAATTAGCTGGATTAAAATGGGTGGCGTCAATCATTGGAGGAATCGGGTGGCTTTTCGCGCTTCGGTTCTTATACAGTATCGGCTGGTTGAAAGCGCTGCTCCTTGCGATTGTCATCTGGGTCATCTCCGCGATTGTCGGTTTCTTGTTGCCAAACCTCTCAACGACCGGACCCTTATAATTCGAAATGGAATAGACAGGAGCCTTGAATTCTTTCCTTCTTTTTTTGAGAGTTAGATATTCGACAGGATGATTCTTTTTCTTCTCATCACGGAACCAATCGATGTCCTTGTTTGTTTTTTCGAAGGACTGACTTCGTGTGACCTCAAAGGTCAAAGAAGACTGAAGAATCTGGTCATAACAGCACGAGTGGAACCTGAGATACAGATGAACAGCGATAAAGAAAGCGAAGGACCATGAAGACCACTCCCACCGCTCCCTAGTAATACAAGCAAAATGGGTAACAACTGTTCAATATCATCTAAAAAGAATAATAAAAAACAAGTGTTTCTCCACTGAAAAAAAGGAGAATCGCGAGGGGAGGACTATAAAGATGAAGTGGCAGGGAAATTTTAATAACTGTCTGTTTCGTTCATCGTTCGCAAGAAGAGTGTTGGATAGGGATCTGTTATGGAACGACGAATTGTCTCGTTAGTAATCGTGTTACTGATGATACTTGCAGGAGCGTTGTTCGCTGGTTGTGTCGAAGAGCAACCTCCTGCAGAGAAAACGACTGAAGAGCTGGCTGTCGAGATAGTGACGCTTCTCATGGAACAGCAGTATACTGACGTCTATGGATATTTCAATACCTCGATTCGATCGCAAATTACGGCAAGTCAATTTCAATCCCTCTGGGAGCAGCAAGTGATCAACACCTATGGGACTATCACCGGGATTATCGACACGAGGGGGGGAAATGAATCCGGATATCAGACCGTGTATGTTACCTGTTCCTTTTCGCAAGAAGGCTCAATGGATGTGAAGATGATCTTCGACGCTCAGCAATGGGTTCTTTCACTCACCGTGGTTCCAACTGAGGTTCCCTACATGCCACCATCGTATGTGAACCAGAGTCTCTTTACGGAAAACGTGATAACGGTTGGTTCTGGTGAATGGGCGCTGCCGGGAACCTTGACCATTCCAAAGGGTACTGGTCCGTTTCCTGCGATGGTTCTTGTTCATGGATCTGGACCGAATGATCAAGATGAGACGATCGGTCCGAATAAACCGTTCAAGGATCTTGCCTGGGGTCTTGCGACCCAGGGTATCGTCGTTCTCCGTTATGAGAAACGGACGAAGCAGTACCCTGAGGAAGTCACCGCGATGCTTCAGAATTTCACTGTTCAGGAGGAGACGATTGATGATGCGATTGCTGCAGTCAGTGTTCTGTACACATTACCGCTCGTCAACCAGTCTCAGATCTATGTTCTTGGGCATAGTCTCGGGGGGATGCTTGCCCCGCGAATCGCCTCGCAGGATCATCGGATTGCAGGATTGATTATTTTGGCAGGAAACACGCGTCCTCTTGAAGATTTAATTTTAGAGCAAACCTGGTATCTGGCGAATCTAAGTGGGACCAATCAATCAGACCAAATCGCCCAAACAAGAGAACTTGTAGAGAAAATAAAAACATTGAATTTCAGCGATGATGAACTTGTGTTTAATGCACCGAAATCCTACTGGGCGGATCTCGCTGGATACGACCCTGTCGCTACCGCAGAGACAGTACATCTTCCTTTGCTCATTCTGCAAGGATTACGCGACTATCAGGTGACGATGGATGATTTCAGTCGATGGAATAAGACGTTTTATGCAAACCAGAGTGTGCTGTTGAAGACCTATCCGTCATTGAATCATTTGTTTCTTGCTGGCACCGGCACTCCCACCAATACAGAATATATGATTCCCGGTCATGTCGATGAACAGGTACTCCTTGATATTGCCTCATGGATCGCCCAACAAGGCACAAGGTAACTTGGGAACGAGTGTATCGGTCTTCTGGGAATGTTCCGTCTGCTTCGAAGCGTTCTTTCCCAGAGGATTTCCTACATGACCACCATCAAGAAGCGAAACGCAAACCCACCGATCAAAAACGCCAATCCAATTTCTGTGAATGTGATAAGACCTGCTCTTTTCCAGCCTGTCTCGCGAACCAACGCTGCGATGGTGGCGATACAGGGGACATAGATCATAATAACGAGTGCGAAGACGATCATTTGCACAGGTGTCATCACGGAACGGATATCAATGGTACCTGCAGCGGTCATGAGTAAGACCAGCGCTGCTTCTTTTCGTAAGATCCCAAAGAGGAAGAGAAAACCTGTGAACGCAGGCAGTCCAAGCCAGGTAACTGTTAGAGGGCTTAATGCATTTGAGACCAGAGAGAGCACCTCGGTCAGCCGCATCGCTTCAATGATGATACTTCCCAGAATAATGAGCGGGAGCGCTGTGAGGAGAAACGGTTTGAATCGGTTCCATGCTTGTTTCGCCACTACTTTTGCTGAGGGATGTCGATAGGGCGGCATTTCCATGATGATCCCGACAGAAACACCTGGGAGAAGCCGGTTCAGCATTCGTCCGATAAGGAAAATCAGGAGAAAATCAAATACATAGAGTGCAAGAGCCCATTGCACGCCAACATATGCACCAACGAGTCCGAGGATGACCACGGTTCGTGCTGAACAAGGCACAAGCGTGGAGAGAAAAATAGCGATAAATCGATCGCGTTTGGTCTCCATGATACGGCATCCGACACAGGCTGGCACATTACACCCGAATGCAAGCAGAAGTGGTATGCATGCTTTCCCATGCAGCCCCATCGTGTGACAGGGGCGGTCCATAAGGTACGCAACCTTTGGGAGGTACCCTGAGTCCTCAAGAACGCCAAGAATGAGGTAAAACGGTAAAATAAACCCAAGCGCGACAGAGAGAGTCGCATAGAAACCAACCACACCGCCATTCCATGCGAGCTCAGGCCAGAACCCTGGTAAATGAGGGTTAAGACTCTCAAAGAAGCTTGTGAGTAGCTCGGAGAGCCATCCACCGAAGACCGACATGAAGAAAAGGATGGAGAGCATAATGGAGAACATCAACACATAACCACCGATTTTATGCATGGTTACTGCTTCGAAACGTTCGCCAATCGATGGTTTTTCAAATGCTTTGAACGTTTGTACTTCTTTTACGATATGCACCGCGACAGCATAACGCTCTGAGGCAATAACGGTGGAACAGGGTTCTTTGTGGATCTCTGAAATCTCTCCGGCTAGGATGGCTGCAGCTATAGTAATGTCTGGGTTTTTTTCATTGACTTCCCGCGTGATTTCCGAATCTCCCTCGAGGAGTTTTATCGCTGTCCATCGAAGAGGATATCCGATATCAATCCCTACGAGAACTCGCTCAAGTTTATCAATTCGTTTTTCAATCTCAGGACCATAACGGATTATCTTCCTATGCGCCACTGATGGTCCGGTTGCTTGTTCAAGAGCTGCGTCGACGATTTCGTGGACGCCGATTCCTTTGGTCGCGATTGTTGGGACGACGGGGGATTGGAGGATGTCCTGAAGCTTTATTTCATCGATAGTGATGCCTTTCTTTTTGGCTTCATCCACAAGGTTGAGTGCGAGTACCAACGGAATCCCCATCTCGAGCAGTTGCAAGGTAAAAAATAAATTACGTTCCAGTGCTGTGGCATCGACAACATTCACGACAACATCAGGATGCTCCAACGCAATATATTCTCGAGAGACAATCTCCTCTTGAGAATACGTTGAGAGAGAGTAAATCCCTGGCAAATCAATGATTTTGATATGTTTCTCATGATGGAAGAGTACTCCTTCTGCTTTTTCTACGGTTTTTCCCGGCCAGTTTCCAATGACTTGGCCCAGACCAGTGAGCTGGTTGAAAATGGAGCTTTTTCCAACATTTGCATTCCCCGCAAGAGCGATCGTTAGATCTGCTTTCATTTGATCTCACGTTTTCTGGACAAAAATTTTCTCAGCGATTCCTCGACCGATGACAAGCCTACAGCCTCGTACACAAACCTGTATCGGACCATGTAATGGTGCTTCTCGCACAAGGGAGATAATGGTGCCGTTGGTCAGACCTAGGTCACATAACCGCTGGGTGACACCGCCTCCACCACGAATAAATGCAATTTTTGCTTTTTCCCCTGGTCGGAGCGAGGTGATGGCGATGATGTCTTTATCTCGTTTTTCATAAGCGACTGTTTTATCGGTAAGACATTCATTGCAGTTTTTTACATTAAGATCGCAGGGTGGAATGGGCGATCCATGGGGACATTCCGTTGGTCCTTTGAGAGTTTTACAGAGAGCAGTTTCTGTTTCGTCAGTGAGGACATGTTCCATTTTGCAGGCTTGTTCATGGATATTGTTTTGAGGGATATGCAGCATTTTGTTTAAGAAGACTTCAAGGAGCCGGTGTTTTCGCTTCATTTTCAATGCTGCTTTGTACCCTTTTGGTGTCAGGGAGACACCTTTATGTGATTCGTATAGAACTAATCCTTTCTGTTTCATTCGCTGAAAGACCTCTGTGACGCTTGCTGGGGCGTTGTTCAGCCGTTTTGCGATCTCTGTTGTTTTTGCAGTACCTTCTTGTCCGGCGATATCGTAGATTGCTTCGAGGTATTCTTCGATGTGTTCTTGCGGCATACACTTTCACTATCTATAGTATAGCATTCCAAAGATTATAAATATTTCGGTCAACCTAAATATTATTCTCGTTCGCAGAGAGTGTCACATAGAAACTATAAAATAGGGATGATGGAGTTCCCCCTTTTACAATTTTACAAACATACTAAGATAATTGGAGGCATGAAAAATATGGAAACTGAAGTTACGAATAAAATGCCGTTGATTGGCGACGAGGCACCAAAATTCAAAGCAAAAACAACCATGGGGGAAATCACCTTCCCAGATGATTACAAGGGGAAATGGGTCATTCTCTTCAGTCATCCCGCTGATTTTACCCCGGTTTGCACCACTGAATTTATGACATTTGCATCCATGCAAGAGGACTTCAAGAAACTGAATGCAGAGTTGATCGGTCTGTCTATCGATAGCATCTATGCCCATATCGCATGGCTCCGGACGATAAAAGAAAAAATTGAATACAAGGGAATGAAAAACGTCGAAGTAAACTTTCCGGTCATCGAAGATTTAAAAATGGATGTCGCAAAGAAATTCGGGATGCTCCAACCAAACGCATCGACAACACAAGCAGTACGAGCCGTGTTCCTCATCGATCCAGCAGCCAAGGTTCGGGCAGTTCTGTATTATCCCCTCTCAAACGGAAGGAACATGGCTGAAATAAAACGGCTTCTCATCGCCATGCAAAAATCAGACAAAGAAGGAATCGCTACACCGGCAAACTGGCAGCCTGGAGATGATGTGATCATCCCACCACCAGGGTCCTGTGGCCTTGCAAAGGAACGGGTCGAAAAGAAAGAAGAAGGCAAATACTGCCTTGACTGGTTCATGTGCTTGCGGAAAGAAAAGTCTAAATAGCTACGAAGCTCTCATTCGTATTCATCGGCCACCTTTGACCTAGAGGTGACTTATGATAACTATTCAGAAAAAAGAAAGACAGCTACGTCCCTTCTCTACCTTTTCTCTGTTTGATAGTTTCATAAAGAAATATATTATGATACTCAGATATCTAAATATAAGATAAATTAAAATAATCCATAAGAAAATATATATAACAAGGGGATATATACTACTTACTCGCAGTTATTTCCTATTGTGTTGCGTATGAAAAGACCACGATGGACGAAGCAACTATTCCTTGTACTTCTTTGCTTGGTTACTATGATTCTTGGTACAATCCTTCCCTCCGTAGTTGCTGAGCCTCAGACCCTTAACACACCTGGGTTTGATCGAGGTGTATCCTGGAGACCCCTAGTTCCGATGAAACGCGCTACTCTTGTTAATTCTGACCCGGATACCTATCTCGATGAGTATGCGTATCTTGCAGCACTTCCTACCGCTGTGTTTTATGATAAACATGACAACCGGCTCTTTTCAAACCCCCTTCTGCTCTACCAGGAAGACCAGGTGGTTGAAGAGAACCAACGAACATTCAACGCCTATCAAGGAATTCACTATTTCATGGAAGACTGGATGAGCTACTGCAATGGGATGCTCGACCAGATGACACTTATTAATGTACCAACAAATAGCTTTGATGGAAATTGGAGAGCTAAGAATTACACAAGAATAAACAATGATTCCGCCTACGAAATTGCCAGTGCCCTGGCTCTTCACGATTGGTCGTACTCGGATGACGTCGTGGTTGCCGCTATCCAGGAAATCTTTCCAAAACCAGACAATACGACCACGGGAACCATCAAAGGGTCAGTCAGTCCTGAACAAGGAGTGTTAACGGAACATTTTGAAATACCGCAAACAAACCAACAATATCCCATCTACAACGAGTTTACGGTTCCCGAAGGATATAAATTCCTCACGGTGCGATCTTGGTATCCCTGTTTCTATTTTTCAGCAGGTATTCCTGGATTTGAAGGAATCATCAACATGTCCATCCCTGCCGGAGACCGAGACATGCAGATTTACTGTGATTATAACGGTCAATGGATGATGGCTGGGATTACCAACGAATGGAATGCAAAAGGAGGGATGGATCTTGATAAAACCTCCGTCTATGTCTACAAAAGCGGAAAATGGAGTGTCGCCGTCACAGACGTCCCAACGAAGTCCACCGATTTGAATAGTCTTTTTCAAAATCCGGATCAAATAGTCGACACGACCATCGAACCACAAAAACATCATAAAATCTTTACGATAGAGTTTGGGAGATACGGAAAATTCCTCAGCATTCTGCGAAATATACGAAAAGTAACTTACCAAGTTGATGTCACCATCTATCCAGGGGTTATGGTGGAGATTCCCCAGACTCCTCCCTACGGATGTCGGCAGACAACCTTTGCCTTACACTGGAATGATCCTTCCGTGGCTCTTGGGTTTTCACTGATTGGTCCCAGTGGTGAAGAAGTGCTATCAACACGGGAACCGGGGGTCTCATCAACAGCACAAGCTCCTAAAGGTGATAATGTGATCGCCTATCCTGAAGGAACCACAAATGATCTTACCGTGGAGCGTCTGGGGGAATGTCTTGCTGGAGAGAAGTACTCGGTTTGTGTGTTTGCGATGAACGAGGTGAGTAGTCCGGTTGATTTTACGGTTGAATATTCATGGAAACAAAATATGTCTCGAATGGAAGGAGATTGCCTTGCGTCAGCAACGGAAGCCGCTGTCGTAGCATCCATTCTAAATGCACCTCTTCTCTACACCTCGACAGATGACCTACCGCAATGCACAATGGACACCATTTACAAACTTGGTGGAAAACACATCTACCTTGTTGATCTTGGTGGGCATCTTTCTTCCACCGTAACGACACAGTTGAAATCAATCGCACCATTGCAGGAACACTTTGTCACCTACGACAGCATCTATTCCTGGATTCAGATGAGCACGAATAGAAATGATGTCATTTTTTCAACGGTTGATTCTTGGAGCTACTGGTTTGTTGTCGGCATGGGGATAGCTGGAGAACTGCCCAATGCTCTCCCAATCGGGCCTGCAGCGTATATCGCGGCACATCATGGGAGCCCTGTCTTATTAATTGATAATCATCCGGAGTTATCCTCGGCGGTGGTATGGCATAACGAACTGTGGCAACGTCACCCGGATGGATTTTCCAAGCTTCCAACAGTCTCAGAAATGTATTTAACCGGCACCAGGGTCTATGAGTTCCTAAAGAAATATAAGTTTGACCGTGAAGGGGAGGAAACCATCATCACGGTAGGCGATCAATTTGAAATTGGTCTGCCATGGGATCGGATGTTTGTTGGGCGAGGAACGCCAGGTCGGTTTATCGGATCGCCAGTGGATCTGTCCGTCTGGATAGCAAAAAACGTCTTCTATCCAGAGATTGTTTTCCAAAACCCTGCCCTGAAAAATCCAAGTGGCGTCACCCTCATCAATGGAAGTAGCAGTAAACGCACTGGACTTTTAGGTCTTCTCACGCTCTGGAGAGGTAGGCCAGGGTTGAAAGTAACCAAACCTTCGCAAGAGGAAGTCTTCACCTATCCTGTTCTTGATATGTTAGTCTGCTATGAACATAAATTCAACAGTCGAGCCAGTGCCTACTGGGGATTCACCTATGAATGCGCTGATGGGACCATCCCTGGCCTGACCTCGTCGAATGAACCGATTGATGACGGAGTGATGCTGGCAGTCAATGGTCAGAACGGTGCATTTTTCCCAGACATGAGCGGATCAGAAGTACAACCCTTCTATTTGCGCAAAGCAGGATACTCCCCGGTCTTTTCAACGAATTTTCAGGCCAATATGAACAATCTCAATCAAGGTGTTCTTCTCTGGCTCATCAACACCCATGGTTCTCCAATTAATGGGGGAATGTTGATGTTCTGGGATGTGAACAAGGAAATCTCTACGGGGTACCCTGCGGTTCCGCTTGCTGGCTATAAAAAAGAGACGAACCCTTGGAGAGGCTATGAATGGTTACTCGGTTCAACCGAAGAACCTGATACGATGACGATGGAGATCCATGGGATTCTTCCTGCGCTTACCGGAAATCCGGACCCGACTGGATTCCGTCTTATTACCACCGCCTTGGACTGGGCGCTTGCGAAACGCCCCATTCGGGATTTTCTCGGGAAAATTGCCAGTCTTCCTGGTCTGCGTCTCATCACCCCCGCATGGTTCCAAAACACCCAGGATTATTACGATGGGGTCATTATCACCGTGTTACTGGGAAGATTTGGGACCTCTTGGTATAATGGGTCTCAGGTGGATGATGCATTAGGAAATATTCATTCCACAGGTGTCAGCAGTGTCGCCTGTCTTCCTGCTGGGAAATACCTGCATCTGACCTTGATGCGACATGGCTCGGTCTTTCAGATTATGGATCCCTGGGCAACCTCTTGGTATTCAGATGTCTGGCAGGATTCGGTTCCCCGGGGGATTGCCCTGGGAAAAACCATCGGGGAGATTTATTCAGAAGGCATCAAAAAAGTCGGTATCCAGTATATCTCTGAGCCGCCTCGGTGGTGGTGGGATTTAGCAGAAAACGTCTGTTTGTACGGTGATCCTGATCTGAGGATCTGGGTGCCAAACACACAGTTCAGTAGCACGAATCATTGGCAGAGCAGCGACGTCGAATCTTTACGATATGACCCTGATATCGGGTTTTCTCTTCATGGTCATATGCCTTTTGGAGTCAGTGAGTATCCGTATGCAAAAAAACCGTTATCGATATGGGATTCTTACCTGTTCTATCTCATAGCTGTATGTGTAGTCGTGTTGGTTCTGTTGGGTCTTCTGCTGTGGCGAAGGCAAAAAAAAGTATGATGGTTTTTTTTACCAAAACGTTCCTTTATAGCGATTGGTTGCCGGGCATCCAAAACATCGATTTTCCGCGTAGGCCTGGCACGTTTTGTATTCCACACCACAGGGTGGTTTGTTCAACGGTCGTTCGATGAAACGAATCGGCATGATGAAATCCTTGATACTCGAGATGATGATATTAAAATCCGCGCTTTGTACGTCTTTATCCGGGCGGATCCGGCAATCGATGATTGATTCAAGCGATGCCAAATCCTCCCCTGCAAACAGCAGCATCAAATTTTCGCTTCCTGAGATAACAAAACCATTCAGAAAGAACGGGCAGTTTCGAAACATATTCAAGATCTTCGTGGTGTTCGTTGTTCGTACCATGACCTTTGCAAGATACATGCCGACCTTATTGAGATTCACACCAGAGATATAATCAATGATTCCTCGTTCCTTTAATTTCTTGATTCGCATCGCAACGGAAGGTTGAGATAATTTCACTGCTTTCGCGATTTCTTCCTGGGAGATATCGTGATCGTCATGGAGTAAAGAAATGATTTTTCTATCTTTTTCATCAAGTGCAAATTTCAGATGTGCCATATATTCACCTTGCTGATTTCAATAAAATATCAATCATATTTCGAGTCTATATAAATATTTCCTATAAAAAATAAGTAAAAAGACCAAAATCATCGATAATTATTATAAGAATGTTTATAAGTAGATGCTAATGTTAGATACTACTATACGTTGTTTTTGAAGAAAAACAAATGACAAGAAAAAAATAAAACGGAGGTGAAATAGAAAATGCCAGGTGGCGACAGAACAGGACCTTGGGGACTTGGACCGAGAACCGGACGAGCTGCAGGATACTGCGCAGGATACAATGTACCCGGGTACGCAAACCCCGGATACGGCCGAGGCTTGGGCCGAGGGTTCGGACGCGGATTCCGTGGACGAGGGAGAGGATTCTGGGGGCGAGGAGTGTATCCCTATCCAACACCGTCCTACCCTGAACCATATCCAGAACCGAGCCAAGAAGAAGAAAAAGCCTATCTCGAAGACACGATAAAAGGTCTGGAAGAAGAACTCAAACAGATACGAGAACGGCTCCAAGAGCTCTCAAAAGAAAAAAAGGAAGCATCACCATAAAACCAGTTATGCTTCCGTCTCTTTCTTATCTAAGACAGAAGAGAGAATAAAAAAAGGTTAAAAAACAGTGAGGTGAACGAACTAATGGAAAAAAATAACAAAGACGATCTAAAAATGGCACAGAATCTCGGGAGAATAAAACATAAACTCATTGTACTAAGCGGAAAAGGCGGAGTAGGAAAAAGCACAGTCTCTGTGAATCTCGCGTATGCACTTTCAGAAAAAAAATATATGGTTGGGTTAATGGATTGCGATATGCACGGTCCAAGTATCCCAAAGATCCTTGGCGTTGAAGAAAAAAAACCAATCCCCTCCCCAAATGGTTTTCATCCCATTATGGTCACACCGAATTTAAAAGTCATGTCCATTGGTTTTCTTCTTTCTGATACTGATTCTCCGGTAATCTGGCGTGGACCAATGAAGATGGGTGCGATAAAACAGTTCATCGGTGATGTCGAGTGGGGCGACCTTGATTATTTAATCGTAGACCTTCCACCAGGGACCGGTGATGAACCCCTTACTATCGCACAGCTCATCCCAAAAAGTGATGGAGCAGTGATTGTGACAACACCACAGGATTTAGCGTTAGTCAGCGTCCGCAAATCAATCAACTTTGTCAAAAAGATGAACATGCCGGTCATCGGCATCATTGAGAACATGAGTGGCTTTACCTGCCCGCACTGTCACAAAGAAATCGATATCTTCAAGACAGGTGGTGGATTGAAAGCATCTCAGGATCTCCAGGTGCCTTTTCTCGGGAAGATTCCTCTTGATCCAAACATCGTTGTCACTGGGGATAGTGGTGAATCATTCCTGACGAAACATGCGTCGGCAGATGCAAGTAAAGCTTTTGTACACATTGTTGAGAAAATCGAACAGATCGTCAATCAAAGGAGATAAAATAGCATATGCCAAGATGGCGTGGTGGTGGAGGTTTCGGACGATGCGGCGGCCGCGGTCTCGGCGGCGGGTACGGCATTGGACCAGGTGGAGAATGCCTCTGTCCGAACTGTGGTCATCGAGAACCCCATCAACGCGGTATTCCGTGTTACACAAAGAAATGTCCACGATGTGGGATATTAATGACCCGGCCATCTCTCTAAAAATGAGCATGATGCGAGATGAGAAATCCATGAAGAATGCGAAAAAAAAAGAATCAAACGAAAGGAAAATGATAGAAAATTTTTTAGTAATACTTGGCTATAACTGTCAAAGTTCTCCAACAGCACAAGATCTTATTTTAAGAAAAAAACGAAGATGTGATTCTAATATATAATAATAAAGAACGGAGGTAAAAATAAACATGAAGATATGTATCTCATCAATAGGAAAAACAATCGATGCAGATGTTGACCAACGTTTCGGTAGATGCCAATATTTGATACTCGTCGATACCGAAACCATGAAGGTAACAGCACTCTCCAATGAAGCTACACGCTCTTCTGGTGGTGCTGGCATTCAAGCTGCGCAAATCGTTACAAAAGAAAAAATCGACGCAGTCATAACAGGGAATATCGGACCAAATGCTTTCCAAATCCTTCAAGCAGCAGGGATAAAGGTGTTTACCGGAGCGACAGGGACGATTAAAGAGGCACTGGAGCACTACAAGAAGGGAACCCTGGAGGAAACCGGATTAGCAAACGTTGAAAGTCATTCTGGAATCGGAGGACGAAAATAATGAAAATATGTATACCAACCATGGGAAACAATGGATTAGATGAGCAAGTAGGCGAACATTTCGGAAGAGTTCCCACCTATACGATTGTGAATTTAGATACCAACGAAGTGAAGGTGATTCCAAATACCAGTGAGCATATGGGCGGTGCGGGATACCCACCTGAAATAATGTCCCGAGAAGGTGTCCAGATTCTTGTATGCCGAGGATTGGGGCGACGAGCAATTAGTATGTTTGATGAAATCGGTATCGACGTCTACATCGGTGCCTCAGGGACAGTGAAAAACGCCATCACCGCATTCCAGCAGGGACAC
Source organism: Thermoplasmatota archaeon (assembly GCA_041650455.1). Classification (GTDB taxonomy): domain Archaea; phylum Thermoplasmatota; class E2; order DHVEG-1; family DHVEG-1; genus SM1-50. The sequence continues at coordinate 20,866 of JBAZLE010000013.1, forward strand.
CTTCAAAAAGCAGGAGCAGGTGATGCGTGCGGGAGACACGCATTTCGTGATCAACACCATCATGAGCATCATGAGCATCATGACAACCACCATAAGTAGACAACAGAGCTGAACATCCCTCAAAGGTCAAAGGAAGGTGATTCTATAGCCATCTATGAATTCGAAAATAAAAAACCACGCATCGGAAAAGGGACTTTTATTTTCCCTTCAGCAGATATTATCGGGGATGTTGTTCTTGGTGAAAACTGCTATGTGGGGCCCGGAGCGCGTCTTCGTGCAGATTATGGGTCGATACGAATCGGTAATGAGACTGCTGTCGAAGAAAACGTCGTGATTCATGCTAGACCCAATGAAAAGACCATCATAGGAAATTCAGTAACGATCGGACATGCTGCGATTATTCACAATGCGACAATCCATGATTGGGCGGTTATTGGTATGGGAGCGATTGTTAGTGATTATGCAGAGCTTGGGAAATGGGCGGTGATTGCAGAAGGAGCTGTGGTGAAAAACAAAACAAAAATCCCAGAGAAGGCAATTGCTGTAGGGGTGCCCGCAACAGTAATCGCAGAAAT
>JBAZLE010000014.1:0-21031 GCA_041650455.1 Thermoplasmatota archaeon
CAGTTATCTGCAAATCATTCTCATTCTCTACGGCATCCTCGTTTTTTGGTATGCGATAACCAAGGTCATGCCCCGTATCTTAAACGAAGCACAACGTCGAAAACGAACGCAAAAACACATAGAGATAAAAAGCAAATAACGATTACCACATAAGGTACGAGGTGAAAAGATGGAGACTTCAACTCCAAATCAACCATCCATAAATGATTATTATCCAGATCAAAACCAACAAGAAAGAAAACCAAGTTCCATCCCACTTATCGCGGGTATCTTTCTGATAATCGCAGGATTACTCGGACTGTTTACCTGGGCTTCAGCCCTAGCACTGGATACATCAATGATTGAAAACGTTCTTCCCGCAGATTCACCGATTTCCGTAGACCAACTCCAATCGTTTCTCACAACCTGTGGCATTATTGGGGCGGTTCTTTCCATCGTTGTTCTCGCTGGCGGTATTGTTGCCCTTAAAAGAAAAGCATGGAGCCTTGCGGTTATCGGAGGGATCCTTGGACTTTTTACAATTGGACCGATGCTGCTGGGTAGCATCCTCTCGCTTATCGGCCTGATTCTTATGGTGATTTCAAGAAAAGAGTTCTCATAACCCACCTACAGGAAAAAATGATCAAGCCTTCCTCACGTAACAGAGAAGAAAAGACAGGATATCTTCTACGAAAAAACTCCCCTGACTCCAGTCATGTTGTTTTCGTTTTCTTAAAAACTTGAAAAGAACGGACCTCATCATAAATAATACCCAGGGCAACCCCGCAGATGATCCCTGCGGGAAGACCTGTGAGAAGACGTAGGACATTGGTACTTTCCCAAAACCTGAGCAGCTGACCAACTCCATCGACCCCAATCGGCAACAGTGCTAGAAGAATCACATAGACGAATTTCTCTGTTAATTCTATAGTGTAGAAGACCATCCACCCCAGCCCGATCGCAAGCCCAAGCCAGATAGCGGTACATCGAGTACAAAACGGCATCTCATTGCCGTTGATATACAACGATCGTTCCGACCTCTGATGACAGAGCCGATCACCCACAGAGTAGACCACATTCCAGGGAAACGACAGGTCGTTGATAACAGCGTCATTCTCCACGGAGCCCACCACACCTGAAAGATCAGGAACACTCCCCGCCGGAATCATAAGGGGTGCGAGAAACAGCAGAACAAGCCATATCATGTAGAAAAGAAAACAGACGAACAAAAGACTACGGAAAGGACGTATCCGACGTTTCATCACTCAACCTACCCTACAAGATGGAAGATCCCCATCATAGGAATGAAAGCAGGGCATCATATTTAAATATGATATGTTTATTCTCGATACCCTAGGCGAGAACCGATGACGCGATTTCCTGAAGCTGAAAGACGATTATTAAACAAAAAAATCTGCATGAAATGCGGTGCGTCCAATGCTGCCAAAGCGCTGCGATGCCGACGATGCAGATCAACCGAACTCCGAGTAAAAGCAAAAGAAGGCAGAGGACAATAGAATTAAACCAGTATCTTTAAAAACAAGATATCTCTTTTTGGTTGAATTAGTGGAAGGGCTATGCCAGAGACAAAAGTAAAAAAAAGCGAGGATTTCAACGAATGGTACAATGAAATCGTCGAGCTTGCTGACTTATGCGATAAACGCTATCCGATCAAAGGAATGAACATCTGGAGACCGTACGGCTGGAAACTGATGAACCATGTCGACCGGCTCATTCGGGATGAGATGATGCAGACCAACCATCAGGAAGTCTGTTTCCCACTGTTAATACCAGAATCGTTCTTCAAAAAAGAAGAAGAGCATATCGAAGGATTCGGCAAAGAGGTCTTCTGGGTCACCCATGCGGGTCTCAATGAACTCGAAGAACGATGGCTCCTGCGACCCACATCGGAAACCGCGATGTACCCCATTTTCTCCCTCTGGATCCGTTCCCACACCGACTTACCATTGAAAACCTTCCAGATCGTCAATACCTTCCGGTATGAAACCAAACAGACCCGAGCATTCATTCGTGTACGAGAGATCCATTTCTTTGAGGCACACACCTGTCATGTCGATTTTGAGGATGCAGAACGACAGATAACAGAAGACAAGGATATCGCAAACCGTCTTTTGAACAAACTCTGCCTCCCTTATGTGTTCAGTAAGCGACCAGAGTGGGATAAATTCGCTGGCGCGTACTACACCATCAGCATTGATGTGCTCATGCCCTCAGGAAGAACCTTGCAGATAGGGTCGATACACCAATACCGAGATAATTTTGCCAAACCCTATGAAATCTCCTACGAAACCGAGAAAGGCACTCATGCGTTCTGTCATCAAACCACCTATGGGATGAGCGAACGATTGCTCGGGGCGCTCATCGGTGTCCATGGGGACAATAAAGGACTGCTCCTCCCCCCTGAAGTTGCACCCCTTCAGGTCGTGATCATCCCAATTATCTTCAAAGGAAAAGAACAAGCGGTTCTGGAAACAAGTACACGTTTACAGAAGAAACTCCATGAGGAAAACGTACGATCCACTATCGACGACCGGGAGATAACCCCGGGGAATAAATATTACGATTGGGAGTTAAAAGGAGTCCCTCTGAGAGTGGAGATTGGGCCGAAAGATGTGGAAAAAAACGAACTCACCCTTGTACGGAGGGACAACGGGAAAAAGAAAGCAATCCCAGTCAAGGACGCAGAACAAACCATTCAAACAGAGCTGCAGGAACTAGAACAATCACTCTATGCGAACGCAGAGAAACTCCTCAAAGAAAACATGCATACCGCATTGACCATGGAGGAAGCAGCACAGAAAAACGGTATTGTGGCTCTCCCCTGGTGCGGCAAGAAGGACTGTGCGTTAGAAATAGAAAATGTTTTAGAGGGGAACACATTAGGGGAGCCCATTGAAAACGCAGGGTGTACAGAGCACTGTCCGGTGTGCGGTTCACCTGCGAAGACATGGATGAGATACGCGAGATCATACTGAGGTGAAAAGAAAATGGCTGGAAGAATCGTTGGGTTTTTTCGAGAATATATCCTACTCTTTAGTATTTTAACCATTATCCTAGGGTCCATCTTCATTTTCATGGGCATGGTCTACCTCTTCTTTCTCGATATCGCAGCACCGGTCGACTCACCCTTCCATTTCATACAAGACCCGATAGGGATCTGGAATGATTATATCCTTGTTGCAGGGCTGATCATCCTTGGAATCGGGATATACTATCTGTATAGCTTTTTTACGAAACGGAAATACCTCTTAGATGAGTTAAAAACCGATAAACGCTCCGAGATCCTTAAAAGACGAAGCAAGCTGGAAACCACCGCAAAACATCTTCCTTCGAAATACCGGAAAATGCTTGCTGACAAAGAAGAAGAACTGAATATCAGGTAATCGTACGGTCATGACTGAGAAGAACCCAGTCTCATCTCTGTATGTTGTTCTGATAGAGCCAAAGAATAGTGGTAATATCGGTGCCGTTGCTCGAGCGATGATGAATTTTGATGTTAAACACCTCTATCTGGTGAACCCCTGCGAACTGGACAACGTCTGTTACGCTCGTGCGATGCATGCAACAGCAGTCCTTGAAAAGGCAAAGACGTTCTCCTGCTTTGATGAGGCGATACAGAACCTCGATTACCTTGTCGCGACCTCGTCAATCGTATCAAAAACGGAGAAACGACATCTGAGAAATCCCCTGCTCCTGGAGGATTTTTCAGAACGAATCTTTGAGATGAAAGGCAAGGTCGGCTTGGTGTTCGGAAGGGAAGATTACGGGTTGTTCAATGAAGAAATCGCCGCCTGCGATATTATGCTGAAGATTCCAACGAGTGAATCGTATCCGTCGCTTAACCTTTCGCATGCCGTGTCAATCGTCCTGTACTCAATCTATCTGAAGAAAGCGTCGATTCCGAAGCGTCGTCGGGTCATCGGATCACTTGAAAAACAAAAATTATATGATTTTTTTGCCCAGCTTCTGGATGACATCGAGTACCAACCACATAAAAAGGAACACACGAAGATCATGGTCAGACGTATCCTGGGAAGAGCGATGCCTTCCAAATGGGAATACCATACCCTCATGGGCGTATTAAGTAAAACCCTAGGAAAACTCAAGCAACAACAAAGAAAAGAAAAGCCTTAGATGGTTTCAATGTTAAAAAGGACCTTAGAATTCTTCAACGCAGCATGAACTTTATCAGCAAAAAAGACCAGGTCGTTGATGTCCACCTTTTCTTTTCCCCAATCAAACACAAAATCATAATTCCCTTTTGCCGCCTTAAACCCCATGTTCAGTAACTGGTTTTTTATTTCCGATGGGGCGGCTCCTTCACTGTTGAACATAACCTGGATGTATGTCTTCATACTGGTCACAACAAGATAAGGATTCATTATGAGGTATTAAATCATTACGATTTTGTCGTCTGTGAATGAAAGGAGGCTCCAGCCACTTTAAGCGGCGAACGGGATAGGTGCGAAAGAGAGAATAAAAATAATCAAAATCGCCAGGCCAAGCAGTTTCCTTCGGGTATCCAAAGGGGTAATCTCATTGAGGGGGGGTTGATGTTGCGTCCCGATAAAAAGGAGAATGATAATCGCAAACATTAACCATCCTGTGTAAAAGAAGCTTAAGCCGGCTAGGAGAAAAATCACCACCCAGCTGACGTATTTATGCTTCTCCTTTAATAAGGCGCGTGCGACATGCCCGCCATCAAGCTGACCAGCTGGCAAGAGGTTCACCGCAGTAAGGAAAATACCAACCCAGCCTGCGAACAAGGTCGGATGAATAAGATAGTCACCCGAGATGGAAAACAGGTTTTGCATCCATTGCAGCAATAACGGGGGGAGCAGGATGATATTTTCCCCGCCGGTCGGGAGGGGAAGTGGTTGTTGCTGCATGAGGAAGAACCCGATGAGAGAAACCGGGATAGCGACGAGAAACCCACAGATGGGCCCTGCGACTCCGATATCAAGTAACGCTTTTCTGTTTGGGATCGGCTCTCGTGTCGATATCAACGCACCAAACGTCCCCAGGAGAAACGGTGGCGGTAGGGGAATGAAATAGGGTAATGATGCATCCACATGATGTTTTTTTGACGCATAGTAATGACCCATCTCATGGACACCGAGAATCAGCATCAAGGGGATAGAGAAGAAGAGGAATCCCTGCCAGAGGTACGGCAGGGTAATCATGTTCATCCAATCAACCTGATCGATGTCAACCCATTGGAGCGCACCCGCAAGCGTGGTAGTAAACACGGTCGCTATCAACAGGACGATATTCACCCAGATAGGTTTCTGTTTCTTCCTTTGAGGTTTTTTTATGACATAGAGAATATATTCTCCATGTTCATATCGTATCATCGGGATGTATTGTTTTTCTATAAGGGTGAGACGGAGGGATTCGAATTTTTCTTCAAGGGTCTCTTCATCGATACGACAGTAAAATGCGACGGTGTTGACGTTTGATTTCATGTCATAGAAGGGAAAGCGCTGACCGACTTCACGCTGCAATACTTCGAGGTCGAACGGTGGTTCCACAGGTATTTGATCAACAGTATCCCATTTCTCAGGCATGATGTCGGTCAGGATATAATCGATGTGTTATAAAACCTTTGTAACGAGAATCGGTGATGAAAAAAATATTCGATACGTGTCAGAAACGACGCTTCAAATTCTCATGGTCCTTTCTGAATAAGCAGGGCATGTGCTGGTCAGATACATCTTATCTCTTTCCGTGCGAGTATCTCAAGAGACCTCTTAATTCGTATTGGTTTTTTATTCTCGTCTATTGAGTCTCATGACAGAACCGTTAGAACACTCCGAAATGTTAATGAACAAAAAGACCCATTACCCTTACCGGAGGGTAGATGCAACCTGTGCTGGAGTGAGGTCTGTCTTAAATGGCTGTTTTAAAAAAAGAGAAAAAAGAGCAGAGCACGTCACTCGTCACCTCGAGAATCATCCGAGATGTTCCTCGAAGAAAGAAAAAGAAACTCTGTATCGGTTTTGGTCAGAAGCAGGATCAAGCATCGCGACAGAAAAGGTCTGAGAACATCCAAGGTATCACGAGCCAAACACCGGGGATGCATCTCCAGAACACCCTCGCTTCTGAGGAGAAATCAATGCAAATCCATGAGGACATCGATCTGTTTTTAGAAACAGTAGAGAACCAACGATTTCATGAGGTGATCTCCGGTTTTGAGAACCTTCATTCACAAGAGTGGGTGAAGAAGCCTGTCCAAAGAAATTGGATAGGGAGAACCCTGGAGACTCCAAAGGACAATGAAGAAGTATTACGGAACGAGCTTGAAATCAGAAATAGACTTCTTGATGATCTTGAACGTCAGATCCTTGAACGACAATCACAGGTAGTTAAAAAAACAGAAACAATCATGCGACTACAAAAAGAATTGGAACGAAAAGACCAGGTGCTCCGAGCCACAAAACAAGAGGCTGTGGAAACAACAGAGCTATCAAGAATTTTGCAACAGGAAATCAAGGAAAGGGATACCATCATCCAGGATATCAAAGGTCAACTGATAGAAAAACAGACCTGGATTGTGGAGAATAATCATTTTACCGAGCAGCTCAGCAGGGAACTTGAGCAGAGCAATCGAATTATCAAAAAAACCAAAGATGAGGTAACAAGAAAAACAGTGGATTTCCAGAAGGCATTGAAGCAGGCCGAGGAGCGAGGTGCAGAAATCGAGGAGTTACAGAGGGAAATCCTATCACGAAATCAAATCATTGAGACCATGGAAAATCAATTAGAACATCAACAAATATCGGTGATTGAAAAAACAGAAGCGGCTCTCTGCTTACAACACCAAATACAAGAAAAAGACACACAACTCTCCAGACTACATGGTGATCTTCAGCAAAAACAAGAGGAACTCGAGTGGTTGCAACGTGAAAGAGAATCAAGAAACCTGATCATCGAGACGATCACAAAACAGCTCACAGAAAAGCAAACATCCCTTATTGAACGGTCAATGGCCGCAGAGCAACTCCAGGATGATCTGTTGCAGAGTAAACACCTCGTGCAGGAGACACAGGACACACTCGCGCACGCACACCAGGAGATAGCGTTGAAGGACAGCGAACTCCATCAGCTAGGGTTACAACTACAAGAGTCACAAGTCGAGTTAGATATGATCCGGGGGGAAATTGACTCGAGAAGCAGGATTATTGAAAACATCGAACAACAACTCGCAGCGGAACAAACACATCTGATCGAAAAAACACAGCTCGCGGAACATCTTCAAGCGGATATGGAGAACAAACAAGAAGAACACGAGAAAAGAACCCAAGAATGCATGCGTCTCAGAAACGAGATGACCAGGAAAAACCAAGAACTCTCGACCATGAAAGCAGAGCTTCAGACACATCTCGCTGAGATAGAATCGAGAAACAAGCTTTTACAACAGAAAGAGAACCTCATCACCCAACTTGAAAAAAACCTGAAAAACACTTCCCTGGAGCTCCAGAAAAAAAACAGTCAACTGCTTGCGAGTAAATGCGAGTTACAACGAGTAGAGGAAGAACTCAACCTTCTCAGCAGAGATTCCGAGAAGAGATGGGCGGATGCGTTACTGACCACCGTTCAACTTCGGGACAGCCAGGAACGACTCAACGAACTCACAGTGATGTTGGAGCAGAGAGAACACCTGCTCAGCGATGCTCAGACGGAGCTAGAGAAAAAAACACTACAATTTACTGCAGAAAACCAGGACCTCCGGGAGTCTCTCGAGTCACTCAACAGAGAGATCCTGGTCCGAAGTACACTGATTGAAGACCTCGAAAAACAGCTCGCAGACCGACAGATGTTTGTGTTGGAACACACCCAGATGATCGAGACCCTTCAGTCAGAACTGAAAAAACGAGATGAGGAGCTTGACGCTCATGTCGGTGAGCTTCACTCGCTGCGGGAAACCGTGGATTGTTTGCATACTGAAATTTTCTCAAGGAACCAGATCATTGATGAACTCGGCAAACAACTTGCAGGAAATCAAACCACGCTTCTTGAAAAAACCGCACGAATCGAGCAATTATTCACCACCGTCACAGACAAAGAAACGGAACTGATGAAAAAAAACGATGAACTCGTAATCAACCTCCAGGAGCGGGAAAAGAAAGATACCGAGCTTCGAAACCTACAACACGCGCTGGGAAACAAGGAAAAAGAGTTACAAGGAGCGCTTTGTTCAATCACCCAGAATCAAGAGACGGTAACAGAACTCCAAAAACAACTGGAACGCACCCATCAGGAACTAAAAACACAGGTGGACACGATAGAGACCCTGAAACGTGAGCAACAGCACAACACTCAAGAAAGCGATCAGATAAAACAGGTGTTGAAGACGCGCCTTGACCAGCTAGAGGAAAAATGTGTCATCATCAGCCAACTGAAGAACGAAGCAGAGGAGCAGCAGAACCGATTCACCGCCATGATGAAAGAATTTGGGTCCGTAAAACAGGAATTAGACAGAAAAACCAGGGAGATAGACGCACTCCAAACCACGGTCAGAGTTGGTCAAACCGATGCGGATCATATCACGATTAAATTGTCCGACAGCGGGATGGACGGAGAGCTGAAAACAAAAGAGCTGGCATCCTTCTTCGAACATTGGAAGAAAAGCCGGGAAATCATCGATAAAGAGCAGGCGGAATGGCTCGCATCACTGCTGAAGAGAAAAGAACCCTCTCCGAATACGTTGAAAGAAGACGTATCCGGTATCCCTGTAGAAAAAAAATCTCTTGCTGGGGATATCGATCATCTCATGAAGGAGAGTCAGGACCAGCAGGGTCATCCTCAGGAGGACATCAGCTGGAAGGAGAAATTACGGATTTGTAACGAGATCGAAAAATGTCTTGACCATACTGCTGAGGATCATTTGAAAACAAAAAAATTAAAGGATGAAGAAGAGTCGAAATAACCATCGAGGATTTATTCGTAGAGAGTCACGAGAGGTTTTATTGGGAGTGGGGCTTCAAGTGTCACGGTTCGTCCAATTCCGGGCGATGGAAGGATCGTCACCTCGAGCACATCATCTTGTTTCATCCCGGTATCACCCGGGAATGAAAGCAGGAGAAACAGCATATCGGTATTTTTGTTGATGAGATGTGAATTGACAATGGAGGTATCATCATCGATGGTGGAGAGGACACTGAACGTCCCGGGAGCCATGGAATCCCATTGTGAGTGATCAAAAAGGGAAGAGGATCGGACAGATCCCGCTGTTCCATTGAAAAAGAGGATGGTATACTGTTGTCCGTCACAGAGCGCTATGGTCATGTGGGAGATATCGATGGTTTGAGAAACATACGGTTTAATGAGAATCGCTATTTTTGTAATTCTTTGTTCCCCTTGGATGTTCTGGTATTTTCCAATGATTTGTTTGATGTGCAAACTGCTACAGATTTCATCGACGACTTCGTTTGTTATTCGATTGAGTTCCTCTTCTGAGGTGACCTCTGAATCTGTTATTATCCACGAAGCGGACGCTGCTCCGATTAGGAGGAACATAAGGAGAAGTATTCCAGCTATTGTTCCGAGTTTTGCTTGGTCGTCCATGATATCCCTGGTTTTCTAGGAAAAACGTCCTCCTGAATATTATAAATAGCTTGTTATACAATTGTTATCTGTTTAACATACCTGTATTTCACGGAGCAATACTCAAGAGAAACGATCTTTTTTGTAGTCGTTTTTTTTGTTTTTTATTAGTGAGGAGTCCTAAACAACAGGAGGGGATGGTAAAATGTCTCTTGTGTGATTTTTCCATTTTGATGGTTCACCGCCGTATCTTTATATAGTGTTATTTGCGAACATGTTACATGTGAAAAACTGCCATGGATAGGAATGGCAGGAAAGGTAAGGTAGGTGAAAGAAATGGGAAAACGGTATATGGAAAAGCTGGTGGGCAAATACTGCAAAATCGTCACAAAAGAACCTGGTGAAGAGCGAGCAAACGTTGTCACCGGTATTCTCTCAGATGTCGACTACAAAGATGGATTCATCATGGTAGATTCCTCACAAGGGTTAGGATGCCTCCGCATTGATACGGTCATCGCTATCAAACCAGGGAAGAAGCATAGACCCGAGCAAAAAACAATCCAAGACAACGAAGAAGCTGCGGTGGGTATTGGAACATTAATTGTGTTCATAGCCATGATCCTCGTAGCTGCGATCGCAGCAAGCGTCATTATGCAAACCGCAGAAAACCTCCAACAACGTGCCTATGCGGTTGGGAAACAAACCATCAGAGACGTCTCCAGTGGTCTTCGCGTAATCGAAGTCACAGGATATACTGATGAGAATAAATCAAAAATTGAATATCTCGCAATCTCGATTACACCTCGCGCAGGGTCATTGGATATAGATCTAAACAAGACACTGTTGTACCTCAAGTTAAATAACTTTTCTGTCCTAAGCCTCAACCTCGCGTTGAAAACATCCCAACCGGGATACAGTAGCCTCTTCCATGCACTCAATCTCAGTGAATTAAACGCGACGAATTTCGGTGTGGTCGCCATTCATGACCGTGATGATTCCATAATGAAAACAAACGGTATGAGCACCACAGACCAAGCGATTCTCCTTGTCAATCTCACCGCGGTACTCCCAGAGACCGGGGGGCTATTAGCAGGGGACGTTCTCGAAGGAACAATCGTACCTGATTTTGGTGGATCTGGAATCTTCGTTGCACAAGCACCGATGGCGTTCAAATATCAAGTGTGCGAGCTTTAAACAAGGAGAACGTATACTCGAGAGAGAACTCTCTCTCCTTTTTTCTTATTTTTTAATGAGAGATCCTCACTGGATCAAAATTTACTGGACTCGAAACAGGTGATGATGACAATCTCCGCTTTTTCACCATTATAGATAGTCTGTTTAATCACCACCTCGGCAGGAATCTTGGTATTATCTTTCGTTGAAAACACGGTTCTGTATGTCGAAACACCATCACCCTTCAGTCGATCGAGGTAATATTTCTCCACATCTGCGAGTCCCTCAAGGGCAATAAAATCAAAATAGCTTTTTTCGACGAGTTCATCCAGGTTGTACCCAAGCAATTCCATAAACGACGTATTAATCTGTTTTACGATTCCTCGTTGAATGATCGCCGCAGACTGAGGAATCTTCTCAAGAGTCTCATCTGTGCAATGAGAAATCTCAGATCCTGCGAATCCTGGGGCGTCTGCTCCCCCGTGATCCATCGCTGGAGTATTAGGAGAAGGCGTACGTTTTTCAAGAACGCACTCCTCTTGTTTCATCAGCTCTTGCCGTCGTTTCTCAATCGCTGACTCCAACAGCATTAACTTCTCCTGCCACTTACTGAAGTCATCAACTCGAGCGTTTAACGTACGTTCTTCCCTCTGTAAGCGTGCCTCGAACGCCTCCAGTTCTTTCGCACGGAGCTCCAGCTGTTGTCTCTGGAGGTCCAGCTCCTTCGCGTGGCGTTTCAACCCGAAGGGGTGTGAAAAAAACCCTTGTTCCGTTTCTTCAGTTAACTGTTGATCGGAGGTATCCACCTCCGAAGAGGTATCCTGCGGGGTAGTTGCACAGAAGGTTTTTTCTTCTTCTTCTTCTTCGAGAGGCTGCTGGGGAGTATCAAGCGGTTGGTGTTGTTCTTCCCAATGTTGGCCCTTCTTTTCAAGTTCTGCGACACGGTCCGCTATTGCGTGATACTTTTGGGAAAGATCTGCAAGCGATTGATGTATCCGCTCCCATTGTTGTGACGGGTCGCCGACTGGTTTTTCCAGGGGCATCAGAGGTGTATGACTAGGTTCTGCATCACGTGGCGGTGCTGGTCTATCGATACTGGTTTTCTCACGGGCAAACAAGATTTTATTTACTCCATGTCGAATCGGAACATCTCGTTTCGGTGGCGGTATCTCCTCTGGAGCTACAGGGGAGAACGTCTGTGTATCTTCAGGGGGTATTTCAGGGGTTGGTTGCGGTGTTTCCGGTTCAGAGGAAACCGGGGGTGTTATTTCCGGTATGTCTGTTTGTAACGGTTTTCCAAAAATACAGATATCCTTAATCGTCCCATGTTCGTCTTTTACGAGAAACCCTGTCCAGGTAATCATTTGGACCTGATGATTTTTTGTTTTTATCGGGAGTACAAAATTATCAACCCACAGGTCTTGTCGAATCGAGTCAAGAAGATCGTTCCATTGTTTCACTGACTCTTTCGGGATCAAGATGTCGCCAAGGTTCTTATGTAAGACCTCATCTCGAAGAAATCCTGTCACATGTTCGCTTTCTTTATTAAATTGAATAATCTCCCCAGTAAGAGTCAGGCTGAGTATTAAGTCATGACTCGTGTCTAACCGCTTAAGCTCCTCTAACGTAGGAATTCTAGGCATCTCCTATACCATGGGAACAGTTGATCCCTCTTCTTTCTTTCGTTCGGTTCTCTATCGCTTCATTCTTTTAAAACGTTTTGATTTGGCAAAAGAAGACAAAAGAGAACCGGTACTATTCTTCCGAAAAAGACCTTATCATGACCTACCCAACCCCATTCGGAAATGAAAAACAATAGAATCGTGCTCAGATACATAAAAGTATAAATATACGATGATTGTTGATATCGTTGGGATTCAACTAGAGGTGCAACAAATACGGAGGGGTACAGATAAAACTAAAAATAGGAAAAGATGAACCTGCATCTTCTCAATCTGATTCAACCATCACGACCCAGAAGATTCCAGACATACCACCATATGCAAACCCCCTTGACCCGAAGGAGAAACGACCAGAGCCAGAGCGAAAACTCATTAAATTCGATACGCTTGGAAAAACCTCAGAACAGAATAATTCCGCTACCCAGGATCCACTCAAAAAACCGGTGATACTGAAGACGGAGAACACACCGGGAGCGTCAGCAGATGCAGCTCGAGAAGAACTCGAGCAGAGACGAAACATCCTCCAAAACATGAAAGATTTTGATTTTCAAATAAAAAAGAGTCAAGAAGAAATCACGAACATCTATGAAAAGGTCGAAAGTCTCTCAAAAGACCTCGATGACCTCGTCAGTCTTTACGAAATCGTCTCAGAACAAATGAACCCGTTTGTCGGATTGTCAAAAGTTACCAAAAAGAGATTAGACGCATTGGAAAATATCATCAAAGAGGTAGACGGAGTCAAAACACGAGTAGGTGACCTTGAATCGACTCTTGAGAAAAACGGTGTCACCATACAAGCAGGGACTGCGGCAAAAAAAACAAACCCATTTCCTCAGACGAATGCGACACCGGAAGCAGCCGGGACACTGAAAGGATCTCTCGAGGTGCCTTCAGTACGACTCACCGGGCTGTCTCCCATAAATCTAGACAAGTTAAACGAGAGAGATCTTGATGACCTCCTCAATAAATCATTCGAATCACTCTTGATGGAACAAAACATCGATACCTTGATGAATGAATTTTTCATAAATTTAAAATAACGGAAATCCGTTCATAGAAAGGAGCAGGTGAATGAACGAAGGAGACCAAAATCAAGGAGAGAAACCTCTTGAAGAATTTGAGATAAATACAGAACTCACCACGCTTGTCGCACACAAGGTTTTACCTCAAAAAATCGCGCAACGAATCGAAGAAAAAATAAAAGAAAAAAACATCAGGATTACGAAGGATCAACTCTATCGACTCGTCGACAAAATTATCACTGCCATCGCCACCTACACGACCGCATTTCCCAGTCCACCGGAACAACGGAACAAAGGAGAATCACCATCCCTCGATGACCCTTCAATTCAAACAACCGATATGAGAATGCTTGTGGATACCATTGAACAACTGAACCAACGGATAAAAATAATTGAAGAACAGCGAATTGACGGTGTCAGAGGAGTCAGCGGCAAACTCGTCAGAACAAAAGACATAAAAACCTTCGACGACACCACAGACCTCCTCGCAGGAAACCTCCAACCCTTAGAACACATCCCCGGCGATCCAGAAAGCATTGTTGTCATCATGAAATGGCTGCAGTATCTCGTTGATAGAACCGGAAAGAATGCTCTTGCGGGCGCCCTGGGGTACTACGTGGACGTCGGTTGGATTTCAGAAGATGTCCGGTTAGATTTAATCAATTATTCGAAGGGAATCACCGAGGATCCCGCACAGGAGGGGAACCGCCCACCGCATCTCCCCACAAAAGACCATCTCCAATCGTTACTCTTCATCCAGAAACTCAAAGGAATACAGCTGGATGATCGATTTCTCAACAAAATCGAGCGGGATATGGAGAAAATTATCAAAAGTCTCGAGGGGCATCCACTGACATAAGCAACTAGAAGAGAACAAACTTTATTATCTTTATTTCCTATTACCAATCGGTTATCTGATTCAATGGATGCACATCCAAAGAACTCACTTGGAGGGTATAAAAGATGGGGTTCTCAATGATAGCAGCTACTGCTGTTTTAGGATTAACGCTATTCATGGCTGTTGAGATCATCACCAGCGACCTTCTCCCGACTCTCGAGGATATGAACACGTCCTATGCGGATATGAAAGAAAGAATGCAAAACCAGCTTCACTCTGCAATTAACATCACCACCGTCGCATCATCCGCCAACGCTTCAAACTACGATTATAACATCTCGGTGAAAAATACCGGGAGTGCCACGCTTTTTACCAAGGATTTTGTCGTGTTAATAAACGGATCGGGATATCAATTCACGTGTTCACATGAGACGCTTTATCCTGAGAACACCGCGTATTTCCAAGTCGTGAACATCGCCGGTGGCGGACCACAACGAGTAAAAGTAATCACCAATAACGGAATTGCAGACTACTTTACTGCAACCACATGAGGGAAAACCATGGGATTTAGTTTAACCGGAACGCATGTCATCTTCTTCGTTGCAGCAGTCATCGTCGCAGGGATGGTATCTGGTGTTTTTATCGCAATCACCATGAACGTCACCACAAGTCTGTCCCATCGTGGAGAACGGATCATCCAACAACTCGACACCGACTTTGAGATCATCAACGATCCAAATATCATCCCGATGACAGGAGCATATTACCTCTTTTATCTGAAGAATATCGGTGGCGCACGTCTTACCACCACCAATCAGACATTTCAGGTCTTTATCGACGGGGAACTCATTGGAATTTCCCAGTATTATTTCGAACAGACCTCCATTCCCGCTGAAGAAGTAACAAATCTCTATGTCAATCGGACGTTAGCGAGTGGAGACCACCTGTTACGGCTGGTTGGGCCACAGGCAGTTGACAAAGATTTTGCGTTTATGACATAAAAAATAAAAAAAAAGAGCATGAGGAACTATGGAAGGAGTAAAATCCATCATCCTGGAGAGAAAAGGAGAGAAAGATGGATTTGCAGAGCGATTTGGGAAAGTCATCCCCAACGGATCCCTGATCTTTATCGAAGGAAAAGAAGGGACCGGAAAAAGCATTTTCTGCCAACGATTTTGCTACAGTCTGTTAAAAAATAATTGTTCCTGTTCCTATGTCTCGACACAGTTTACCATTAAGAGTTTCTTACGACAAACCGCCTCCGTTGGGTACGATGTCAGGAAATTCCTCATGGCAGGAAAGTTGTTATTTATCTCCACGGAGGTGACCTTGGCAGAAACACTTCCCCGGAAGACCTTCCTGGAAGGGTTAATCACCGGCAGAAAACTCTTCGACCCGGAAATCATCTTTATTGATTCACTCTCCACACTGCTCAAGGATAGTTTAAACAAAGAAAATTTAACGGACCTTACCAGTTTCTTTAATCGATTAACAGGGTCAGGAAAAATCATTTTCATCACCGCGAATCCCACCGAATGGTCTGAAGAAATTCACAACACGTTCCGGATGATCACCACCATCCATTTTCGAACCTCTCGAGAATCTGCCCCAGGGATTGGAATTGTCTATAACATGTATCTTGAGAAATTCAATGGCGCGCGATTTAAATACGACCCGGTCACCCGGTTCTCGGTTCGACCCGGGGTCGGTCTGACCATTGAATCAAGCGGTGTCGCATTCTAAGGAGGAAAGGGTATGACGAAGATGGAAAAAAAAGAGGAAGAAAAAATCATCAAAGACAACCCTCATCTCCAGATGTATCTCGAGGAGATACGAAATAACATAGAAAAACCCCAGTTTTATAGCAAAGTCCCCCGTGATTTAAAGGAAGAGAAATACCCAAACATCATTTATCCGACGAAAGGATCCGTGTTCATACATATCTTCAGAACCAAGGACATGGAAGGAAAAGAGTATCATGCGATTGAGCCTAGTCTGAATGAAAAAGAAAAAAGAAAACGCGACCAATTGCTTGAACTACTGTATGAGAGAGCCCCTTTCTGGAAAACCGTGAGGACCGATGAGGAAGTAAAAGAAGCAATCCGGGTATTAATGGATAAACTTACCATTCTTGATGAACGATCCGCAGGAACCGTGAGAGTAACCGGGGGACGGCTCCGAGTGACCTCCGTGGAAAAAAAGAGCATCGAATATGATATTACCAAAAACATCATCGGTGGTGGCCCACTCGAACCATTCATGCGCGACCCCTATCTTGAGGATATTCACATCATCACCGGGGAAAACGTCCATCTCATCCATAAAGTCTTTGATATGATAAAGACAAACGTTTTTATCGACAAAGAATGGGCAAACACGTTCTCTCAAGAATTCAGCGAAAAAATCGGCAGTCCCGTCAGCGAAGGCCAACC
The DNA here is from genome assembly GCA_041650455.1 of Thermoplasmatota archaeon. Lineage (GTDB taxonomy): Archaea > Thermoplasmatota > E2 > DHVEG-1 > DHVEG-1 > SM1-50. The sequence goes on from JBAZLE010000014.1 coordinate 16,694, forward strand.
GATCGCCGACGGCACCCTCCCCGATGGCAGCAGGGTCAACATCATCCATAGCAAAGACGTGAGTCTGAAAGGACCGACCATGACGATTCGAAAATTCAGTGAAACACCAATCAGCGTCACTCAACTCATGAACTGGGGGACGTTCGATGCAGGTGTCGCTGCGTACCTCTGGCTCTGTCTCCAGTACGGACGGAGTTTGTTCGTCTGCGGGGAAACCGCTTCTGGAAAAACAACGACCGCGAACGCCATCATCCCGTTTATTCCCCCTGAAAAAAAGATTTTTTCTGTTGAGAACACCCCTGAAGTGCAGGTTCCACATGCGGTATGGCAGCAGTTATTGACAAAATCAACAGGACCAAAAGAAGGGCACATCGAACTGGAAGACCTGCTACGCGCTGGTCTGCGATCAAGACCAGACTATATCATCCCAGGAGAAACCAGGGGTATCGAGGGGCGGGTCGTGTTCCAGGCGATGCAAACAGGGCATCCGGTGATCACCACCTTTCACGCCGGAAGCGTTACCAAGGTCATCCAGCGATTCACGGGTCATCCAATCAACATTCCGAAACCTTTCATGGATAACCTGGATGTGGTGTTAATACAAATGGCGGTGGAACGGAAAGGAAAACGCATTCGACGGGTGTTATCCGTTGATGAAGTCGAAGGATACAACAAAGAAGTCGATGGAATAATGTCACGGAAAGCCTTTGAATGGAATGCGGTCGATGATACCCATGCGTTCAAAGCGAATAGAAACAGCTATATTTTAGAAAACAGAATCGCAAAAATGGCAGGACTCACCGACCCGATGAAAATCTACGACGAATTTGACCAAAGGAAACATATCCTCGAACGGATGGTTGAGGAAAAAATCTTTGATTATTACGAAGTCGTCCAATTCATTTGGACGTTCTATCGAGAGGGGGAAAAAGCATTACCGATATCTATCTAAAATGTAGGGGTAACAAGCAACAGAGAATCAAGGTGGACATACCATGGATGTAATGCAACCAGAAGAAATCGCTCAGCTTCTCGCGGAGAATCAACATCTCAAAGAGTACCTCGAGTCCATAAAAAAAAAGGTAGCGAAACCTGTTTTTTATAACAAAGTACCTCGCGAGGTCAGAAACGAGTCATACCCGAATTTCATCTATCCGACCAAAGGGGTCGTCTTCATCCATATCTACCGAACCCAGGATATGGACGAGGTGGAATACCATGTCATCGAACCAACAGTCGACGATGTGCTCCAAGAAAAACTTGACCTTATCCTAAAATTGATCGTGAAGAAAGCACCGGAAAAAAAAAGCGTCATTACCGATGAGGAGCTCCGGGAGGTGTTAAAGGAGTTTATTGAAGAGATCACCGTGGTTGATGAGAGAACAAAGAAACTCGCAGTTCCAAAAAAGAAAGGGAAACCAACGATGCCAGAGAAGGTGAAAGTCACTTCCTTTCAAAAAAGTGTGTTACAATATCATATCATTAAAACCCTTGTCGGCGGTGGTCCCCTTGAGGCGTTCATGCGAGACCCGTATCTTGAGGACATCCATTTTGTCGCCAATGAGAAAATCCACCTGATCCATAAGATATTTGGAATGATTAAGACCAACGTCGTGGTAGGGGCGAAAGAAGCACCCATATTCACCCGAGCGATCAGTGAAAAAATGGGCTCCCCGGTCAGCGAAGGCCGCCCCATCGTCGACGGAGTGCTGCCTGATGGAAGCAGAGGGAACATCATCTACAGCTCTGCGGTCAGCATCAAAGGACCAAGCATGACGATCCGGCGGTTTACTGAAACACCCATCAGTGTCACCCAATTAATCAAATGGGGAACGCTGAGCTCCAGTATCGCTGCGTACCTCTGGCTCTGCCTGCAGTATGGACGCAGTTTCTTCATCTGCGGAGGGACCGCCTGTGGGAAAACCACAACCATGAATTCGATTATCCCCTTCATCTCTCCTCAAAAGAAGATCTACACCGCAGAAGGGACCCCGGAGCTTCAGGTGCCGCACACGGTCTGGCAGCGGCTCCTAACCAAGACCACAGGACCAAAAGAAGGACAGGTGGATCTCTTTGATCTCCTGAAGGCGGCATTACGGTCCCGTCCTGACTATATCATTCCAGGGGAGGTGAGAGGCGCTGAGGGGAATATCGTGTTCCAGGCGATGCAAACTGGACATCCTTGTATGACCACGTTTCATGCAGGCAGTATCACTCAGGTGATTCAACGGTTCACCGGTGATCCTATTAACGTTCCAAAAACGTTTATGGACAACCTCGATTTCGTTGTCATACAGCTTGCCGTCGAACGGAATGGAAAAATGATCCGCAGATGCACCGCAATTGATGAAATCGAAGGATACAATCGGGAGGTCGACGGGATTATGTCCCGGGCCGCATTCACCTGGAAAGCGGATGAGGATGTCCATGATTTCAAAGCAAACAGAAATAGTTTTATTCTCGAAGAAAAAATCGCAAAAAACGCGGGGTATTCAGATACTGCGAAAATCTATGAAGAACATGAAAAACGCAAACACATCCTCGATCGCATGGTGGAAGAAGACATCATGGACTACTACGAGGTCGTCCAATGCATCTGGGGATATTACCGGGAAGGCGAAAAAGGCATACCGATCTCCGTGTGAGGATGAATGGCAAAAAAGAAGAGCAAATCTGGGAAGAAACAAAAAGAAAAAAAAGATTCATTAAAAGAAATTAAAATTGCATATCGCAGCTTAGAGGATCGGAAGAAATTCATCAGATCCATTTTCATCCCCTTGCTTTTCGCAGGTGTGCTGGTGATGTGTTTACCGTTCCTGCTCCAGCTTCTCGTATCGACTCAGTTACAATACCATCCGGTCACGTTTCTCATCGCTGGGGTAATACCAATCATGCTTGGCGTATTTTACCCGTATATCACCTGGAAAAACAGGGAGTCCGACATCAATGGGAAAATGCATTTTTTCATCACCCACATCCGGGTGTTGGCGATCTCAGATCTCAGTTTAAAGGACATCGTGAACGTCCTGGGGGGAAACAAAGCCTATAAAAGCCTGGGAGAGGAACTCCGAAAAATCAGTGTGCTTGCTGACCAATGGCGGGTGCCAATCTCCAAGACCTTTCGTTTCGTAGGGGAAAGAACACCAAGTAAAATCCTCCGGGACTTCCTCGACCGGTTCTCCCAGAGCCTTGACAGCGGGGTGGAGCATCGGGAGTTCATCGAGCATGAACAAGACGCGGTGCTCCAGGAATATAAGACGATTTATGAAGCGAGCAATGAAAATATCGTGATTTTAAGTGAGGTGTACGTCAGTCTTCTTATCGCGATCATCTTTGTGATGTCCATGGGGATTGTCCTGCCGATGGTCATGGGTTCCCGAGACATGGGGACATTCATTTATGTTTCCTCATTCATGCTGCTTGCTTCGGAAGGCATGCTGCTGTACCTGCTGCGTTCGATGATTCCCCCAGATGAGATGTGGCATAGCATGGGGGATAAAGGAAAAATCGAGCTGACCCTGGTATCCACGTTTAAAAAAACCCTCCTGGGCTCTGTTGTTCTGTGTGTTCTTCTGCTGGTGTTAAAATACGTTCTCGCCGTACCACTCCTTTCTCTAATACCAACAGAGATCCTGATTGTCGCAGGCCTCACCCCCCTGCTCCTCCCCGGGGTAAAAGCACTCCGTGAAGAGGAACATATGTCACGGAAAGAGCGGAATTTCATGGGCTTCCTCCCAGCCCTTGGCTCGATTTCCACCATGAGAGGAGGACGGATCAACGACTCCGTGTACTACCTCAGCGAGAAGGACTACGGGATTCTCACGACCCATATCCGAGACCTGTATCGCCGACTGAGAACCAGAATAAACGATGACGCGGCCTGGGAATGGTTCGGCGTGGACACCGGGAGCAACTACATCCAACGCTCCTGTGAAATGTTCAGACAAGCGACCTCAGCAGCAGCAAACCCACGGGAGGTGTCGCGGATGATCACCGAGAACATTCGAAAAATCAGAGACCTGCGGGTGAAAAAACTCGCTATCGTACGGACCACCTCTGCGATGCTTGCCGGCATCACCTTTGGAATCGCATTTGCCATCTACATCTCCTTTGTCGTGGCACGACACCTCAACAGCATCCTCCTCTCCACGAACGCCGGAGACCCCTTCGAAGGAACCAGCATCGACATCGGATCCATCCTCACCACCGTCCCCCCGGAGGTGTTCACCCAGAATTTCTACCTGATTTTCATTGTTCTCCTCGTTCATTCGTTTCTGATGGGGTTAACGATACGATCCCTGCGAGGCAGCCATTTCCTCGTCACCTTTTTTTATTTCA
>JBAZLE010000015.1:0-20549 GCA_041650455.1 Thermoplasmatota archaeon
TCGACATCGTAACTGATATTGAAAATCGCAGGGGCTGTTTTACGGTCGTTCGTATCCTCCGGGGTGGGTTCTTCTGTTTGTTTGGGGAGGTTCACAAAGATAAGGACCACGATAGAAAGTATAATGGCAATTGCGACAACCGCTCCAATGATTTTATTGGTATTCCCTGGCATGGGGGGCCCTAAAGGACATGCTGTTTTTATATTTTTTCTGACCGCTTCGACTCTTGCATGGTCCGTGCCGTCAGGTAAATCCCAACCAAGATGATACTTCCCCCAAGGATGGTGTACGCCGATGGTTGTTGATGGATCCAGGGGATGGCGTACGCCAGAAGGGAGGATCCAATGGGTTCCCCCAGCAGTGCCACAGACATGACTGACGCGCGGATGTACCCTAAGGACCAGTTATACAGGGTGTGACCGAGGAGACCTGAGACGACTGCCATGAGCAGGATGATTGCGTAATCAGAGAAGGCGAGATCAGACACGGGAGCGGCCATTGCGATGCAGATGAAGAAGAGAACGATCGTCCCGACTGCGTACACTACGAATGCATAGGTGACGGTGGAAACTGTTTTTCGGAGGATTCGTCCCCCCAGGATGTACAATCCCGCTGCCATCCCGCCTAGCAAGGCAAGGATGTTTCCTTCGAGGGTGTCCAGACCGAACGCGGCGAACCCATAATTTCCAAAAACCAGCACACCGACCCCTGCTAGAGAGATCGCGATCCCTGCCGCGTTGACCCAGGAGAGTTTTTCTTTGAGGAAAAAAAACGAGACCGGTGCGACAAGAACTGGATGGGCGGTGACAAGGATCACGGAGCTTGCCACCGACGTCATCGTTAACGAGGTAATCCAGAGTGCAAAATGCGCAGCGAGAATCACCCCGATCACGATCATCAGAATCATGGTTCTGCGGGGTAGGCTACGGAGCTCATCTCTGGTTTTTTTCCTCAGGGCAATAAGTGGAACGAGCAGAAGTGTGGTGAAAAACAGTCGATAGAACGCGATGCTTAAGGGAGGTGCTTGACAGGAGAGGATGAAGACGGATGCAAAGGAAACCGCGATAATGGAGATGAGAAGCCCCAGAGCGTGTTTTTGCATGGTGAGACGGTAATCCGCTGCCGTGCTATTTGGTTTTCTCTTTATGATTTGGTTTGCGCAAATGGTTTTTGATAATGCGCAAGGAGGATGAGACATAGAAGGAGAGATAACGCCCCTAGTAACGCGAATGGCATCCAGATTCCGAACAGGTCCGAGAGCACGCCCCCGAGGAACAGCAGGATGGTTCCCCCACCGGTCTGAAACGTAAACGTCAACCCAAATGTCCATCCCTCCACCGACTCATGGGTCACCTCGGAGACAAAGGAAAATAACGCAGGATAGGTGAGAAACACGGCGATTCCAAGCAGGATCATCGCCACGGTCAGCAGAATGATATGGGTGAGGAACACGAGAGACACGCTGAGGATTCCAATGGTGATGTAGGATGCGACGAGGAGTTTTTTCCGTCGGATATGGGCACGGATCCGCCCATAGGAAAGAGAAGTGATGCTTCCGACCCCGGCCCATAGCGCAACCAAAACCCCTATTACGGGTAGGGATAACGTCGTGCGCTCCGTGAGCAGCAAGGGAAAATAGGTGATGATGACGCCCCAGGCTGCCCCGCTGATCATAAACGCAGGGATGAGCAAGCGAATCGCGCTCATCCGATCCCTGGCGTCCCGCGCGAGTTCTTTGAACGAGTGCTTCTTTGGTTCTTTGGGGACAATCATCAATCCTTTGGGTAACTGCGACGTGAGCGCACCGCTGAGCACCATTCCAAGGATGCAAAGCCCAGCCCAGCCGTACAAAGGCACCGTCCAGTTCGTGAGGTGGGTGATGGACAGCGTCGTCAGAATCGCCAGGAACGCTCCAAGGTCTGCCGCGCCACTTTGAATTCCCATCGCCCAGTCCAGCCTGCCTTTTTTGTAGGTTCGGGAGATCCACCCGATCCCGATGGGGTGGAAAAACGAAGTCGCGAATCTCATGAAAAAAATAAAACAAAGAAGAGTGACAAACCCGGTGCTAAAGCCGAGCAGCACAAGGGACATGCTGGTGAAGAGCAATCCGGTGAGGAGGAAGGCATTGACGTTTTTCCCATCTGCAAGCCTGCCCAACGCGAGCTGTGCGACCAGGGTGATGAATAATCCTCCGCCAGTGATGATCCCGACCTGGGTGTAGCTTAATTGGAAAAGCTCTTTGAAAATTGGGAAGAGAATCGAGATGACCGCGGTTGATCCATCGGTAATTGCATGAACAAGGCTGACGGAAGACAGAATCTTTCCCTGTTGCTTCATGGTTTGGGGAGGGGATATTCAATGAGCAGTTATAATCCTTCGTTTTGCTGAAAAGCAAAAACATAAACAGGCAGATGGGTTATCGACTGGTATGAACACAACGAGTGTTTTCGGAATTTATGGGGTTTCAAACACGGGAAAAACGACTGTGTTGGTGCAGCTGGTCACCCGGCTTTCTAAGGAAGGGTACCGGGTCGCAACCGTGAAACAGACAAACAAAGCAATCTCGATGGATGTGGAACGCAAGGACACCTGGCGGCATCGTCAGGCTGGAGCGTCCCTGGTGGTGTTCTCCTCCCTTACTGAAACAAATTTTCTGCTCAGCACCCGAAAGAGCACCCCTGAAATTCTTCAGAAGATTTCTGCTTTTGGGGACTTTGACGTGATCCTCATCGAAGGAGCAGACGACCCGGACGTCCCGAAAATCCAGATCGGCAGCGGTAAGAAACGACCAAACACCGTTTGTGTTTTTAAAAACAATGCTGAAGAACTCCTTTCTCTTATCAAAGAAGGAGTACATAGAAAACATTCAGACAATCACCTGTCCATCCGGGTAAACGGAAAGGAAGTACCACTCTCACCGTTTCCTGCGCAGATTATCTCCAACACGATCCTGGGGATGCTACGGTCGCTGAAAGAAGTTGATGACATCAACGAAGTAACGATAGAGTTCCACCAAGCGTAATCCTACTGGTGTTTTGAATTCATCCTTAACTCTTTATACCTTCGAAGGATTCCTTTTCATATGACACGGAGATCGCCTGCTCTCACGGTCGATGGGATTCTTATTGAAGAAGGCTGCATTCTGCTGGTACAACGAAAACATCCTCCATTTCAGGGGACCTGGGCGCTCCCTGGCGGGTTCGTGGAGTACGAGGAGAGAACCGAAGAAGCAACCATCCGTGAGATGTTTGAGGAAACCGGGTTACAAGTGAAGATTCACAGCGTACTTGGAGTATACTCGGACCCGACTCGGGATCCCCGCGGACATACTGTGAGCGTCGCGTACCTGGTCAGTCGACTGGGTGGAGCGTTAAACGCAGGTGATGATGCAAGCAGTGTAAAGTTTTTCAAGAGGAACGAGTTACCGACATTAGCATTTGATCATGCACTTATCGTGAAGGATGCATTCCAGAGGGTTTGACATGGAATTTTGCCCAAAATGTAAGACGTTGATGCTCCCACAGGGAGAGTATTTTGTCTGTAACTCGTGTGGAGAAAAACGAAAGAAACAAGGGAGCGCTGTGGTCGTCGAAAAACAGAAACAGAAAGAAACCGTGGTGCTTGAAAAGAAGATCGACATCTTACCAAAGACCCGGGTTGAGTGCCCGAAATGTGGGAACAACGAGGCGTTTTGGATCTTGCGACAGACGCGGGCTAGTGACGAGCCGGAGACACGGATTTTCACGTGTACCAAATGTGCGCATCGCTGGCGGCAATATTGACCTCCCTTTCTTTTAGAAGCTGTGGCCCTTTTCAGATATCGAAAAGTATATTAACAATTGTTAACTATCCTTGTGTAAATGAGAAACACCACAGACCTTTCTGAACTGAACCAACAAATCATCGAAACCTTTGAGGAAGTCAAAAAAGTCGTGCAAAAAAATGAGAACCGTTCTCGAGGAGGCCTGATGCTGGGACTGCAGGAAATCGGGGCATCACTCGACGGGTTCATCGGAGCATACTACCCGATCGCTTCCAATATCATCATCCTGAACAAAACACCGCTCCGACGCATCCTTGAAACCAACAAGACACTACTTAAACCCTACATCTTTCATGTCCTGCTGCATGAATACATTCACGCGCTTGGCTACCTTGATGAAGAGACGACCGGGCAAAAAACCTACGAAATCAGCAGACAACAATTCGGAGAGCACCATATCATCACCCAATTATCCGTTGACATCAGAAAGTTCTTTCCCAATCTTGTGTACCCCATTCATGGATGGCTACCACAGAAGACAATACCCTCCATCGAGCTTGTCCAAGGGTTCGATTTCTCCAGCACTAATCCCTACATCACCTAGAAAACAAAACGACACGCACACACAAGCTCTCTTTCGTTTGGTTCCTCTCCTCCTTTGAAATAGAAAATTATATAAATACAACAAAATAATAGGTGTTTATCCAAATGAGGAAAACGAGGTTTCGCTATGTATAAAAAAATCTTCCTAACAGGAATTCTCTTAGCGCTCTTGACGGGAGTCATCTTCTCGCCAGCCACCGCACAATTGGCACTGACAGAAAATACCTCCATCAAAGAAACTCGCACGATTGAGACATTGATGGATGAGGTTGAACACATCGCCACGGAAGCAGACACGTTTCCTGAGTTTGTTCAGCAACTCAAAGAACTCTGTCTGAAAAACGAGTATATCAAATTCCCGGTCGTTCAACAGCTCGTATCAAAAATAATACAATTCCTCACAAAAGAAAGAGCGCTTGGCGCGTCTGGGTTCAATCTCCTTGACCTTCTTGGCGTATTTTCTTCAAGACTCAGTCCGAACTACTTTGTTATCAGTTACGGCGCTTATCACCGATTAAACCCACGAAAGGAAAATTCCATCGATCGATTCAGAGAGCGACTTTCCATGTGGCGATACTCGGACAGCGCGAAATTGCTGAAAGGAAGAACCCTCATTTTAGAGCGTCAGCCGTTTGGGGTTCACCAAAAAATGTTGGGCCCACAACTCGGGTTCATGAGAGGCTTCCGGGGAATCTACCTTGACATCGAAAGTAAGCTAACTGGGAATGCCTATGTCTTCTTTATAGGAAGAGTTCAACGGATTCGCGCCTTCGATCTCACCCCGCTTTCGAAGTAAAGAGGACATAATTTTCTTTCTTTTTTCTTCGTTGTTTGTAGATGGAGGCATACATATTTTCATTTCACTTTAAGGAGGAGAAGTTCGACAATTGCCTTACTCAACGTAGAAAATTATATAAATAGTGAAGATAATATACATTTAATCGAAAAAACCGATTTCGAACTCGAGGGTAAAAAATGGCGAAAATAAAAGGAATGCTTGCAATTGGTGTAATTGTTCTTTTCCTGGGAATCGCATGTAACCCAGCAACAGCACAAACCACCTTAAGAGATGATGTGGAAGTCGCAACCATCGGTAAAATTTCCCAGTTACGACTTGTCAAGGAAGAAATCGCAAGCATGGAAACGTTCCTGCCTGCGTTGCTTGACAAAATGTCGACAGCGACCTCCTACGCAAACCTGATTGACATTGTCCAAAGCTTCATCGCAGAAAACGGTCGACATCCTGTGCTTGTTTTCCTGCTCTCCCTGTTCATCAAAGGGATTGATTTTAACTACAAAATTAATCAACTCCGCCCGCTCAGAAAAAACGTCTTAATTCTCAGCTGGGGATTTACCCACAAATTCCTTTCAATGGGGAAAAACAGATTCAACCTCATTCGACCATGCACGTTATGGTTCTACTCAGGAAGATCCAATCTCATCCTGAACAGCCGAACCATCATCCTTGACCCCTATCCCTTTGGCATCAAGATGTTCACCGGCAGACAAATCGGGTTAATGTCCGATTTCAAAGGCATCTACATCCGCCGCTCTGGTCCCATCGCAGACAAAGCCATCACCATGTTCATTGGCTTTTCAAGCGTCGTTCGCGGATTGGATCTCTCTCCGATGAACAAATAATCACAGCCTCCCTTCTTTTTTCTCCTTTTTTTTCTTTTCCTTGTTTTGTTTTCGAAAGAATCCTTATAAGATACTTTTTTGTTCCGGATACTGACAATGCCACCATCTCAAGTAACCATTATTCGCAGTCGACGCCGGAAAAAGACGATTCAAACAAAATATGGCAAAGGCCACCTCTGGATTTATCTTCCCGCAGGGATGCCTCCGAAAGAGGAACAACAATGGATCGATCGGATGATCAAAAAAAGCGAGCGATGGGAACAGAAAAAAACAATCAAGGAAAGCGATGACTGGTTACGACAGAGAGCGCAAGACCTGAATAAAAAATATTTCAACGGAACACTCTGTTTTTCTATACGATTTGTCACGAATCAGAACACACGGTATGGGAGCTGCACTTCGATGGATCGCACCATCCGGATCTCGGATCGGGTGAAGAATCTACCCTCTTGGGTTCAGGATTACATCATCGTCCATGAACTCGCACACCTCCTCTACCCGGATCATTCCAAACAGTTCTGGGAAACCGTCAACCAGTACAAGTATGCAGAACGCGCAAAAGGTTACCTAATCGCACTCGGTGCAGAACCACCAGATGAACAAGAAACACTCCCGGAGATGACACAGGATTCTCCTCAACGGTAAGGTCACCGTCCGGGATGATTCATAGAATCAAAATATATATAATATTGTATCAGATATCCTTCGTTAGTGAGGTTGGGTTATGAAAACTCTAATCGATGAATTTGGATGGAATGCTGGTAAAATCTGGAAAACGCTCAATACAAAAGGTCCATTAAAAGAAGAAGCATTGCGTCAGCGAACAAAACTGAAAGATGACGAGCTCTGGACCGCGATCGGGTGGCTTGCACGAGAAGGCAAGATCTGCCGGGAACACAACATGTATAAAATCGGGCAGACCAATTTAACCCCAAAGATCGGATCTGACGCAGGGAAAGTCTGGAACACGCTTGCAAAACAAGGGGAAGTGGATATCTCAACGATAGCAAAGCTTTCACAGATCACCGAGGTTGACGCGTACCAAGCCCTGGGATGGCTTGCCAGAGAAAACAAAGTCAAATGCCAAAAAATAAAGTCAAAAGAACCGAAAATCAAAGTGGCGTTACAATAATCACGTTTTCTTTTTCTTTTGATTCATCAGAGCAGCATCCCCCCTTTTTTTCCCTTTCTTATGAAAAACCCTCTTGCGAACACGATCCCATACAGACCTCCCTGTGATTTATTTTAGACTGATATGTATTTAAACGGTTTTTCCCTTTGGTATCCCTGGGGTTCTTATGAAAATAGTAGGTATTATTCTCTCCTGTATCCTGGTGATGACCAGTCTTGGCTTCGATTCCGCAGCATCACAAAAACAACTCCTCCAGGGAACATTCCTTCAAAACACCCATCAGGATTATGATCCACTCGTCGATGTGACAGTTACCATAGACATCCTCGCAATCCGTGCCTTAGACAACCTCGACCTGTGCTCCGAAGCTGATTTTTTTGTCAAAATACTTGTCAATGATGCTGCGTATCTCAGCCCGATTTGGAACGATACGGACTATTTGTATCAGTGTTTTTCGGTGACAGCTGATGTACCCGATGAGGATAACTCTGTCGACATCATATTACAACTCTGGGACCATGATGAATACAAAAACATCCAATGTGATATCAGCAAATACCCAAATACCTATGGGTCTGGCCTTGACGTTCACCTCACCTATGATATCAGCATCGGCAGATGGAGTGGGGAGAACAACAATGTGGGGGACATCACTGGCTATGGGCGGGTCTGCGGGAGCGCTGACGGGAGCGTCTACGGAAAAGAAAACGATTGCGAAATCTGGTTCGATATCTCTCAAAACGACTATGACCACGATGGGCTCCCCTATTGGATAGAAACAACCGTCTATGGGACCGACCCAACCCTGGATGATACTGGATATGATGGTGACTTAGATGGAGTCCCTATCGAATGGGAGCACCGATACGGGTTCAACCCCTTGATCTGGGAGGATCACACCACTCTGGACCCGGATCAGGACAGCATCAACAACATCGAAGAATACCTCACCGCTGCTTTTGGTTCAGATCCCTACAGGAAGGATGTGTTCCTCGAAATCGATTATATGCAAGAAGCCAATGGAGGAATACAAAAGGTGCCGCAGGGTGCGTTCGAGCTGGTTCGAAATCCGTTTCATAGGAGGAACATCGTGTTCCATTTTGATACTGGTGAGCTGAATGGTGGGGAAATCATCGCGTATGATGAGGAAAGCGACTTCCAGGAAATCCTTGCGATATGGGACACCTACTTTCTCCACGGCCATCCCGATGATTGGAGGCGAGGGGTGTTTCACTACCTCATCTTCGTTCATGACCAAAAACCAAAAGGGTTCGCATTCAGTGGAGACGTCTCACCGTATTGGGGCTACATCCCAGGTACGAATGGGATCGCGGTCGCAAATACCTTGGTAGAAAACAAATCGAAGAAACTCTTTAAACCCACCGAGTACATCATTGCCTCATTGATCCTGCATGAGATGGGACATAATTTTGGTATCCGGTTCGGGGAGCCCTTTGGATGTGATAATCGACTGACGAACAGCCCCTTGAAGATCGGGTGGTACATTTGGAGGAACTATCGCAGCATCATGAATTACCGCTATACGTACTCCCTTCTGGATTACTCTGATGGGTCGCATGGGAAACGAGACAATGACGACTGGGAACAGATCGATTTAGCGTATTTTGAAAAACCAGAATAACACAGCACGATGCCCCCCGTTCACAGGTTGCAACCGGCATCATCTGAGGCAAAAGTATATAAAAGACCGCTTGGTTAAGGGGCACCAGAAGAAGAGAAAATAACATTTCATTTTCCAACAACTCTGGATTTTTGAAATTTATTTTTTTACTTTCCTACGACACATACCTTAGGTATGGAGGTAGTCACTATGAATCATAATTCAAAGAACCAACGAAGAAGAAATCAGGAAACAATCACGAAGGTCGTCGTTCGATGCAACGTCCTTCATCGCCCTGTCTATGAACACGAACATTGTGCGCACTATGCCGTAAAAGCAGGCGCTGACGTTCAGAAAAATTGTAAGACGTGCAGTCATTCTTTTTAGAAGAAAAGCAACGTTTGAATTTTTTCTCTTTTTAACCACGTATGATACGAGGAGGTGAATTTACTATGAAAGGAATTGTAAAACATTATGATATCCGAAAAGGATTTGGTTTTATCCGAGGCGACGATGGACATACCATCTTTGTCCATAAATCCGCTATCCCGTTTTTCGATATTTTCCTTCTTCCGGGGGAGTGTGTGGAATATCAAATTGACAACACACCCAAAGGATTGAAAGCAGTTAATGTGAAAAAAGTATAGGTTTTTTTTACTACGGTGTTTTTTGTTTTGACCGATAAGCCGGGTATGTCCCTTGTCGATGTTTCTGGGAGAGACTCTGATACACCTTCGCGTTGGTTCGTATGGTCGCAACGAACGAAGGATCGTTTCTGACAATCTTCCCTGGGACCCCAAGGACGAGACTGTGCGCTGGGACAACCATTTTTTCAGTGACCAGAGCACACGCCCCAATAATCGAACCAGAATGAATCTGTGCGCCATTCAGTACCGTGGCATGAATCCCGATAAGACAGTCATCACCGATAGTAGCCCCATGGATCACCGCTGCATGTCCAATCGTGACGTTTTTCCCAATGTGGACCTGATAGTCTGTGTCGGTGTGGATCACGCAGCAATCTTGGATGTTGGAGCCGTCATCAATCACAATAGCGTTTTCGTCCCCGCGGATCACCGCATGGGGGAACACCCCACAGTTTTTTCCGATTCTCACATTACCAATGATGCAGGCGTATGGAGAAATGAAACTTGAAGGATGGATTTTTGGCATACTCGTAGGCCTCCTCTCAGGAAACGTGCACCCCCATCTTATAGTTTCTCTTACCGCCGTGTATGGTCATTCAAATCACAATGTATTTAATCTTCAAAAGTATGCTTCTTTTTTTGAGTGTGAGCAAATGGATGGTATTGTTTCGTCGTTCGGTGAGCAAGCAGGCACGGTCTGGCACATACTGCATGAGCGAGGCCCACTTTCAGAATCGGAGCTCCTCGATTACACACATCTAACAGAACAGCAACTGTACGCTGCCATAGGATGGCTTGCCCGTGAAAACAAAATACGTAAGGAAAACGACACCTATCTGTTAGGGGAGACCAACCTTGTGCCGGTCATCGGGAAGGATGCAGGGAAAATCTGGCGGACCCTGGAGATTTGGGGGGAAGTCGACGTCCTGTCCCTCTCGCGGTTATCTCGGATTGTGGAACTGGATGTGTTCACTGCGGTTGGATGGCTCGCACGAGAAGGAAAAGTGGACGGGGCGATGCGAAGCATCGATGAGAAAAAGATCCTGTTCTGGTTAAAATAATACAGATTCAATCTTTCTTTTTTTATTCTTCGTTTTTTCTGCGAAATATTCCTTTGATTTTTTCCCCGATCCCTTCAGGAGAGTCAGAGTCTTCTGAGGAGCGGCGTTGGAATACAGAAAACAGATGTTTGAGTTTTCCCCTGAAGCCTTCTTCTGTTTCCTCCTCAGAGTCTTCCTCCTCAGAGTGGGGTGTGTGTTTCGAAGAGGACCATCCTTTTCTCTCTTGAGGGCTGCTGGGTTTTTTCAGGGGGAAACCAACCAGATTTCCACTCGGATCCAATTGCAGCGTGAAGGTGCTCCGAGAAGGTGGCATCTCCTCTTCCACTGGTTCATCATCCCGGTTTGTTTCAATTGCGAGGTCCACAGGATGTTCTTTGTGAAGAAAACCAAACCACCGTGTTTTTCTCTCAGGGTGACCTTCATGCATCTCTGGTCTGTTTAAAAACGATTGTTCGTGCTCTTCCTCCATCTCTTGAGGGAGCTCTCCGGTCGGTTCTCCAAGAGGTATTTCTTCACTGGTTTCTTCAAGGTTCTGCTGCGGCGGCTCTCGGTCCTGAGAAGATGCTTTGGAAACAAGGATGGTAGGTTTCCCTTGGTCCGGGTTCCGTACTTTTGCTTCTACGGATTGTACTTCTTGGAATAACCTGAGTATCTCTTCATGGGTTTTTACCTTTGAAGCATCATGATTTTGATCGTCCACGATATCCTTTGCCCCTCACCGTTTGGTCTCTTATGTGCATACAAGATAACTGATTTATATAAAAAAACCTATCTCTTTCTTTCCACCCGCTCAAGTCGATGGCTGAGCGTGTGTCTAGATGACCTGTATTTTCTCGTAGCGCAGCGTCGACTCATCACAATACGGACAATAATCTTCTATAATAAGAAGAGTATCGAGTTTGCGTACGGGAATTTGTTTCAGTTCTTTTTTACATACCTTACAGTAACTCATTCTAATCACTTTACTGACTAAAATAAACAATGCCCCAATAATAATTAGGTTGAACTTATATATAAAGATTCCTATGTTGTTCATCAAGAAGTAGCACGGGTTGCAAAGTAATGGTTTTTTTTGTGCGAGAAATTATCAAGAAGAGTTGCTCAATGAATTCTGATTCGGTTGCCGAACTACTGATAGAGTATATTTTTCTCCTGGAAAAACGTCCAGAAACCATCAGTATCTATTTCTTTTCACGACCTTTAGCATATCCTGGTGCTCAAAAGAAACATACCCAGCTGCTTTCACAGAGACATCAAGATAGCCCTCATAGAGTCCTTCTTCTACCGCAACCTGTAGTTGCACCAAGGCGTTTCCGTCCGTGTCAGATATTCCAGCGCCAGCGCCTCCTAACCCTTTGATAATTATCGAAGCATCACACACAGGGGCCCCATCGGTATCAGTGACCATCACGAGGAAACTGACGTTCTCCGGGGTACTGTCTTCCACGGTTGCGACCAGCGGACTTATTGAGACGAGCAGTTTATGGGAAAATACCAAAGGGTTCACAAGAGTGGTGAGAATCGCGAGAAGGACAACGGTCCCAAGGATCAACGACACGGTCAGACGCATTGGAAGCCCAAGCACTGCAGCATCATTCTTCAGAAAAAAACGTATGGTATCTCTTCTTTTCATCATTCAACCTCCCAGACGAAATCAAAACGATAAATATATAATGAATTATTTAATTCTTTGTAATAATTCTGGGAGGTTTTATGTCATTACGCAGACTGACGTCCCTTCAGGGCACCGAGCAGGCTGTTCTTGGTCAACCGATGGGTCTTCTGATCATCATCCTGGTGGCTGGGGTCATCTTCACCGGTTTCTGTCTCTTCACTCCGATGCTTATAAGAGACGCACAACTCAATCAAGTGGAATCTCAAATCGACAAAATTCTAATAGAAGCAGCAACGATGTTTGACTATGCTGAATACGGGTCTCGTGTCACGGTCCATGTCGAGTTCCCGGAGTCAATGCGTTTTATCGTCTTTGGGCATCTCCCAAGTACTATCATGAGCGAACCAGCGAATCAGACCTTTGATGAAACCACAAGTAATAATTATTATCTGGTGATGAACGACGGTACGGTACGTGTCTCTCATTCCAATGTGCGGTTCTCAAATCAGGACCTGACCCGATGGATGCTCTTTCGTTCTGGGGCTTATGATATCACCCTGCAGTTGTGTCAAAAAGAGGGGGTCACCTATGTTGCGATGTCTGAAGGACACCCATAGCATGATGGGGTTGACCCTGACGCAGATCGGCGTCTTCCTTGCGACCGGCATTCTCCTCACCATCGTGGTTTCCTTGGTGTTTTCGAATGACTGGCAACGAACCGCTGAGCTTCAATCACAAGCAAGTAGTTTTACGAATCTTCTTGGTGATGTCGAGAACAGTTTTTTCGAACGGACCTTCCGCTTTCAATTCGCTCGAAAGGAATATCCGTATGTTGCACAGATATCCACAGACTATCTTGTTCTTTCTGCACCAGGCTCATGGCAGTACAACCTTACCGTACCACGCCGGCTTCTTCCCAGACCATGGATTCGGCTCCCTTCACAGAATTGGACGACGGGAGGTGACCTTCATGCGTATCTGCATCAAACCTGTGGTCATTGGGGGACAGAACAGGATGCAATATCACTAGAGAATTTCTCCGCCATCTTCGAAGAGTACAACAACACGGGAGCTTTTTTTGCGCTCCATCCCCTGGAAATCCATATGAACGACCCGGTGTATATAGAGAAAGTCACGATTTTTTATCAGCACCACAAGCAGCAGCATTTTCTCCTCATCTACCAGCTTTGAGAGACCATGACCCACATTGTGGCTGACCAGATGGATTGACCTATGTGATGTCATATCATTGGTACTTCTCCTGAAAACCTGAAGCTCATCGGGAAGAAAAAACCAACATCATTATATAGGCAATGTTCTATTCTTTCCCTAAGAAGAGAAACAAGCATCGGGGAGGCAGTGTGCCATGTTTAATGCAAAGATAAAATCAGATATTATAAAAGGAATCATCGATGTAACATCACCATTAGTTAATGAAGCAAAATTCAATATCACCGCCAAAGGCATCTCCATACGCGCGGTAGACCCTGCGCATGTCGCAATGGTGGATTTAGAACTGAAAAGCACGGCGTTTGAGGAATACAAAGCAGATGACATGGAGCTTGGTATCGACCTAGACAAACTCAATGGCATCATGAAACTCGCAACCACCGGGGACTCGATTTTGATGGAATACGATGAAGAGTCAAACCGCTTAATCGTGAAGATCGGCAACCTGGTCCGCCGCATGGGTCTTATCGATACCGCGGGCATGCCGGACTCCAAGGTCCCTCATCTTGATCTCCCCGCAAAGGCAGTGGTCAAAGCAGCAGAACTCAGCAAAGGAGTGCGTGCCTCAGAAGCAGTCTCTGATCACCTGGCGTTAAGCGTGGATAAGGACTCTTTTGAACTGTTCGCGGAAGGGGACACCGACACCGTGAATCTCAAACTACCCAAGACCTTGCTGCTGGAGCTGCATTCACCAGGGAAGTTCAAAAGCCTGTTCTCCATCGACTATTTCAGCAACATGATAAAACCAGTGAAAAGCGAGGATCCCATCACCATCAACATCGGGAATGATAACCCGATTCGCGTCGACTTTGACTTCGCCGAGAAAAACGGACACGTGACGTATCTCCTGGCGCCTCGAATCGAATCAGAATAATACACGAGTTTTTGGTTATTTCAAGAGGTGCCTCATATCGTAAAAGGAGTCAGACGACATCGGTATATTGCTTTAAATGTGATATGCGAACAACCACATCCGCTCCTCACCAAGGCTGACTTCATCCAAGCACTCCGACGACACGCTCTTGAACTTTTTTCAAGGACTACACAGGATCTTGGGCTGTGGGTTGTCCAGTTCGATGGAACACAGGGAATCGTAAAATGTCACTATACGGAAAAAGACCACGTGAGGCATTTGGTTCAATCGTTACAAACCATCGGGTTTACCCCTGTTCGTATCACCACCCGTTCAACCTCTGGGACGATCCGAGGTCTCACAAAGAAAAAACCCATGTCTCGTTAGATATCTGTTTCTTTGAGTTTCCCCGCAGTTTTCCAGGTCAAGATCGGGTTTTTAACTGCCCCGGTTTCATCGATGCGTGTGACGACGGTCTGGTGCGGCGCGCTCTTGACGACCGATGAATCCTCCTGTGCGATTCTGAGTAAGACGTCGATATACTCATCCATCGTTTTTTTCGATTCAGACTCCGTTGGTTCTATCATTAAGGCTTCCTTGACGATGAGGGGAAAATACACGGTTGGAGGATGAAGACCGTAATCTAAGAGACGTTTCGCCACGTCTAACGCACGAATCCCTTTCGTGGTACGCAGCTGGTCACAGCTGAGAACAAACTCATGCTTCCGGAGTTCCCGATACGGGAGGTGGTACAGGCCGGAATCAACCAGTTTTTTCTTCATATAGTTCGCATTTAACACCGCGATTTCCGATGTCTCCCGAAGCCCGTTTCCTCCCATTAGAAGGATATAGATGTATGCTTTGAGCAGCACAGAACTGTTCCCATACGTGGTTTTTATTTTTCCGATGGAATCCGGATGGGCGTAGTCGAATCCATACGTCTGATGGTTCTTCACCACTCGTGGGATCGGTAGAAATCGTTCGAGTTTCTGTTTGACTCCCACGGGGCCCGCCCCCGGGCCACCCCCCCCATGTGGCGTGGAAAAGGTTTTATGCAAATTGAGATGCACGATGTCAAAGCCCATATCCCCAGGACGTGCTTTCCCCATGATCGCGTTCATGTTCGCACCATCATAATACAGAAGCGCCCCTGCCTTATGGACGAGTCGTGCGATTTCGAGGATATCGGATTCGAAGATCCCGAGGGTATTTGGATTGGTCAGCATGAAACAGGCGGTGTTGTCTGAGAGCACGTTTTTAAGCATCTCGACATCGACGGTCCCTTCTTTGGTGGAAGGAATCTCGATGACTTTGTAGCCTGCCATCGCAGCCGATGCCGGGTTCGTCCCATGCGACGTGTCCGGCAGGATGACTTCATCCCTCTTGGACTCGTTGTTTGCTTCATGATACGCCCGAGCCAGCAGCAGACCAGTAAACTCCCCTTGTGCCCCTGCAGCTGGTTGCAGGGTGAACTGATCCATGCCGGTGATTTCACACAGCATTCTTTCCAGTTCGTACATCATCTGCAGCGTCCCCTGCACGGTGGTCTCATCCTGATACGGATGCAGGAGAGCAAACTGCTCCCAGCGGCTGATTTCTTCACAGAGTTTTGGGTTGTACTTCATGGTGCAGGAGCCTAGGGGGTAGATCCCGGATTCGATGCCATAGTTCATCTGACTGAGATGGAAGAAATGCCGCACCACCTGGGTCTCGTCAAGAGTGGGGAGAGGAACTGGTTCTTGTCGCTGCAGGCTACCGGGTAACCCAGATGCTGGAGTGTATTTTTCTTTTCTGGTTTCTTCCTCCAGTTCGTTCAGTAAGGGCTCTGCCCATACAGCACTATGGTACATCACGAGACCTCCTTGAGAAGTGAAACCAGGCGGGTCATGGTGTCCTCACTGTGCAGCTCCGTTACCCCAAACAGCATGCAGTCTGCGAGCTTCGGGTACCATCTTTCTACGAGGAGACCGCCTTGCATCCCATGCTGTAACAGATGTGTATGAACCTTGGCTGCGTCAGGACAGTGGATGACAAACTCATTGAAATGAGCTCCAGAAAACACCTGGGAAAAACCAGGGATCGCACTGATCCGTGTTCGTAATTGGTTACCCTGGTCATAGTTCTTTTGACTGAGCTGCTGCAACCCTTTGCCGCCAAGCCAAGAGAGGTAGGTTGCTGCCGCAAGCATACATAACCCTTCGTTGGTGCAGATGTTGCTCGTGGCCTTTTCTCTCCGGATGTGCTGTTCTCTGGTCTGCATCGTCATACAGAACGCACGCTTCCCTTGGTGGTCCTTGGTCATGCCGATGATACGACCTGGGATCTGACGAACAAACTGGTTTTTGCAGGCGAAAATCCCCAGGGTTGATCCCCCGAAATCCAGGGGGTTCCCCAGGCTTTTTCCTTCACCAATCACAATATCTGCCCCGTACTCACCAGGGCTTTTACAGATCCCAAGAGACAGCGGGTCGACACCGACGACAAACAACGCCTGGTTCCGTTGAAGCAGGGTGTGGATGTCTTGTACCGCTGGTTCGAAAACTCCAAAGAAATTCGGGTTTTCAATATACCCTCCCGCGGTGTCGGTATCGATTGTTTTTTCCAGTTCCCCCAGATCAATGGTCCCTGTTTTGGTATCGTACGGGACTTCTTTTATCGTGATGCCCGCTCCCTTGGTATAATTGGAAAGGATGCTTTTTTTCTCCCAGGAGATGTTCTCAGGGATGACAAAGTTTTTTTTCTTGGTGATCCTGGCGCACATCAAGGCTGCTTCCCCCAGCGCTGTTGCACCATCATACAGGGATGCGTTGGAGACGTCCATCCCGGTGAGCTCTGCAACCATGCTTTGATATTCGAAGATTGCTTGGAGAAATCCCTGGGATGTCTCTGGTTGATACGGGGTGTACGCGGTGTAGAATTCTGAGCGGGAAAGAGTTGCTTTCACGGCTGCAGGGATGTAATGCGGGGTGAATCCTCCCCCGAGAAACGAGGGCATCACACAGAAGGATTTGTTTTTCCCGGCGAGCAGTCGCATCTGGTCTTCCACCTCTTGCTGCGACCGACCGGGTGGGAGCTGGAGGTGTTTGAGGTGTATCTCGTTTGGGATGTCAGAAAAAAGTTCGTTGATATCATGCAAGTGGAGTTCATGGAACAGCTTTGTTTTTACGGAGGAATTAGGAATAAACTGCATAAGTAACCCCCTCAAGGGTAACCATCACCTGTTAAAGAAGCTTATCCTCCGGAGTTACTGAGGGGTGAAAAACGCAAGGATGTTGAGATGAGTAATGGATACATCCCAAAAGGATAGACAGAGGTTGTTCCACAGCGTCTCCTTCATCGTCCCACTGATTTTTCCGACAATTTGAGAATCACTAATGGGAGCATCACTTGGTCCTGGTGTGTTGGTGCTGGCATAGTAGGTTGTTACTCCGTCTTCAGATTGAATCCTGGACACGATGTGTTGCTCTAACCGGTGTGTGGTGGTATAACACAGAATCATATCTCCTTCTTCGATGGAAAAATCCTCGGAGCTTGGTTTTTCTAGGATAAGATATCCTCCTTGCGGATGGAGGGTCTGTATTTGTTCGTTTTTTAGATACAAAAAGGAACTGGGGTGTTCGAAGGAGTCAAGGAAGGTCTCCACACCAAGGAAGTACGACATTGTCAGAAACGGGAGGTTCGCTAGAATGAAAAACCCACCGAGGACAAGCAATGCCCGTGGTATCGTATGTTTCATGTTTTCACCTCAGTCTTGCTCCTCTACCTCGTGCTACTGTCTGTCAGTATCATTATTTAAACACTATCTGGAAAAATGTCAAAGAAGCCAACAGACAGCACCACAGAGACTCCTGGAAATAAAAAAAAGCATTAAGAAGGGGCATCTATTACAGAAACTCGATGCAAGAGATATGGACAGAGAAGTACCGACCGAAGACACTTTCTGAACTCGTCGGTCAGGAGAATATTCTCGAGCGGCTGAAAGCGTATGTGGTGACCAAAAACGTCCCTCATTTAATCTTCGCTGGCCCCCCGGGTACGGGAAAAACAACCGCGGCACTCGCCCTAGCTCATGAAGTCTTCGGGGAGCACTCCTGGGTGCACAACTTCCATGAGCTCAACGCAAGTGATGAACGAGGAATCGGTATCATCCGTGGGAAGATAAAGGACTTTGCCCGGACGGCACCTATCGGAGCGAGCTTCAAAATCATTTTCCTTGACGAAGCAGACTCTCTCACCCAAGAAGCACAAGCAGCGCTTCGCAGAACCATTGAACGATACACCAGGATCTGTCGGTTTATTCTCTCCGTCAATTATTCATCGAAGATCATCGAGCCGATACAATCCCGCTGCGCCGTGTTTCGCTTCAAACCCCTTACGGGCGAGGATGTCAAAAAATTTATCAGAAAGATCGCAACCAAAGAACATCTGGAAATCACTCCAGACGGGCTGGAGGCCTTGATTTTTATTGCACGGGGGGACATGCGCCGAGCGATTAACGTGCTGCAGGTCGGTGCATCCAGTAATAAAATAATCACCGCGGAGCTGCTCTATGAAACCTCAGCGACCGCGCGACCGGAGGATATCAAGCAACTGCTCACCACTGCATTAAGTGGGAATTTTATGGCTGCAAGAAACCAACTCTACGACCTACTGGTCACCTATGGCTTGAGCGGTGAAGAGATCATCAAACAAATTCACCGCACTATCTTTGACCTCACCATCCCTGATGATCAGAAAGTACAGTTGATGGAAAAAACCGGGGAAATCGAATTCAGACTCGTTGAAGGCAGTAACGATCACATCCAACTGGAGTCCCTGTTGGCTCAATTCGTGCTTTATGGTAAAAAATTACAATAATTTCTT
Organism: Thermoplasmatota archaeon; assembly: GCA_041650455.1. Lineage (GTDB taxonomy): Archaea > Thermoplasmatota > E2 > DHVEG-1 > DHVEG-1 > SM1-50. The sequence goes on from JBAZLE010000015.1 coordinate 19,030, forward strand.
CATCTTTACGAATTTCAACAACAGCTTCTCGATGTCCTGAGCGGTTTTGGTCCCAACACCATATCGGACTCGAACCATGGGTTTCTTCGTCTTTAAAATCCGGGTTAAATCAATTGGAGTACCACTCACGACCACATCACACTGGGTGTCATTGATGGTCTGTTCAAGCTCACGAATCTGTTTTTTCCCATATCCCATGGCCGGCAGGATGTTCGTGAGATGAGGATATTTTGAAAACGTGTCAATGATAGACCCAACCGCATACGGGCGAGGGTCTACAATCGTCTTTGCCCCGAATTCCTTTGCAGCGACCATACCCGCGCCATAGCGCATCCCGCCATGGGTGACGGTAGGGCCGTCCTCAATGACAAGCACCCGTTTCCCCGTAATCATCGCTTTCTCCTCCACCTGAACCGTTGACACCCCCTCAATGATTAGTGCGTTAGGATTCACGGTCTTCACATTGGTTCGAACGGTGTCGATATCCTCTTTGCGCGCGGTGTTCACCTTATTGATGATGACAACATCTGCACTCCGAACATTCATCTCGCCAGGGTAATACGCCAGCTCATCCCCTGCCCGATGGGGGTCAGCGATAGTGATAAGCAAATCTGGTTTGATAAACGAAAAATCATTGTTCCCGCCATCCCAGATGATCACATCCGCTTCTTTCTCCGCGGCTCGAAGGATTTTTTCATAATCCACCCCAGCATATACGACCCCGTTCATGTCGATATAGGGTTCGTATTCTTCTCGTTCTTCAATCGTACAGTTGTATTTATCTAAATCAGTATAACTAGCGAACCGTTGACACACCTGGGTGGTTAAATCCTGATCATAGGGCATCGGATGACGGATTGCTGCGACCTGTAAACCTTTCGCGCGTAACACCTCAAAGATCTTCCTTGAAACCTGTGATTTCCCGCTCCCCGTCCGCACCGCGCACACCGCGATAACTGGTTTTTTCGAGACAAGCATGGTACTCTTCGGGCCTAATAACACAAAGTCAGCACCAGCTGCGTTCACCATCGCGGATTTTTCCATGACATACGTATATGGAATATCGCTATAGGCGAACACCACACTTTCTACATCAAATTTTTTTATCAACGCAGTGATGTGTTCCTCCTGGTAAATCGGAATGCCCTTCGGATACTGTTTGCCTGCCAAAGCCGAGGGATACCTTCTTCCGGCGATATCCGGAATCTGAGTCGCGGTGAACGCAACGACTGAATACGCAGGATTGTTGCGAAAATACACATTAAAATTATGAAAATCTCTTCCTGCTGCACCCATGATAATAACGTTTCTTTTTTGAACCACAGAAATCCCGTCTACCCAGGAATCAGATGTTGGTTTATATAGATTTTCTGGGTTGCTTCAAAGCAAAATGCTTGTGTAGGGACATGACATATGTCACCCCCTAGATTTAATGACAAGAACATCCTCTAATTTAAGGCTTTTGACAAGGCTGTTATACCATTCAATATCCCGTTGTCCTGAATATCTTTCTTCAGGAT
>JBAZLE010000016.1:0-20468 GCA_041650455.1 Thermoplasmatota archaeon
TGGGAACGATACGCGCAAGTAAACGCTGTAATGTTTCTCTATCTGTCAGATCGATTGCTCTAATTCCATTCCGTGCCACTTTATCGCTATAGCAGGGTCCGATGCCGCGTTTCGTAGTACCAATCTTTTTATCACCAAGGTATTGTTCCTCAGCGCCATCAAGAATCTTATGGTACGGCATGATGATGTTTGCTCGATCGCTGATGAAGAGTTTCGGTTGTATCCCTCGTTGTACTAATTCATCGATTTCCTGGAGTAGAATTTCGGGGTCGATGACTACGCCATTGCCAATAATCCCTGTTTTTCCCTGGATGACTCCTGAAGGAACCACATGGAGTTTATAGACTTCCTCCCCGACTTTGATGGTATGACCAGCGTTGTTACCGCCATGGAATCGAACAACGTAATCCGCGTTTTTAGAATAGTAGTCAACCACCTTTCCTTTTCCCTCGTCACCCCATTGCGTGCCAATCACTAACGTTACCGTCATGGTTTTTCCCGTACCGCTGAATAGAAAAGAGATACTTATACATACTGACTATTGCTTCGTCAGTGTGATATCAAACTTTGGTGGTTTTTCCAAAGAACGTTTCACCGTGCATAGCTCAGCGGATCGAACGAGGGCTTTTCGGTATTTCTCAGGAAATTCGTTTGGAACCCTGATATCGATATGAATCCTTTCGAGTGCATGAGTGTCTGGGTTTCTCTCGTCTCTTAGAACGAGCGTGATCTCCTCGGTGGGAAGGGAATTTTTCTGACAAAACATCAGCACGTAATATCCGGTACAGGTGCCAAGCGAGACGAGAAAGAGGTCAAACGGTGCTGGAGCAGAACCGGTTCCTCCCTCTGCAATTGGTTGATCGGTGTGTACCGTATGGTCATTAAACCGGGCATCCACCTTCACTCCCCCTGGAAAAGTAATCTGCATGTTCATTTCCCTCTACCTCGTTTCCATTGTGATTCTCAATGACTTACGTTACCTCATCGATCATCGGAAGCAATTGCGCGTCCTTAAACCCTCGCTGTTGAATCGCGCTACTTGGGCAGGCGCTCACACAGGTGCCGCAACCCTGACAGAGTCCTTCGTTGATTTTCGCATGGATGATTTTTTTGTCATCGCGTTCTTCTTCAATTCGTTCGATGGCGTTATAGGGACAGACCGAGATGCAGATACTGCAACCGCTGCAGAGGTCATCATCCACAAACGCGACGTTGGGTTCTGCTTTCAATGTTGGTTTGCACAGGATTGTGGCCGCACGAGCTGCCGCAGCCTGTGCTTGATAGATGGATTCGTTGATGAACTTTGGAACATGGCAATTCCCTGCGACAAACACCCCTCGCGTTGAAAAGTCGACCGGTCGAAGCTTCACATGCGCTTCCAGGAAGAACCCATCGTCGTTCACCGGGACTTTGAGCAGCTTGCCAATGATCGGGTTATCTGGGTTTGGTTGTAGCCCTGTCGAGAGAATCAGATGATCCGCGGGTATCTTCAGGAGTTCCCCCATCATTGGTTCGTAGACCTTCACGACTAACCCGTTCTTGGATTCCACCTCTGGTTTTTTCTCCGGGTCGTACTGGAGGAACATGACACCTTTTTCCCGAGCGTCCTTATAGAATTTTTCTTTGAACCCATAGGTCATTAGGTCTCGATAAAGGAGGAATACTTCCGCCCGTGGGTTTAACTCCTTGATTTTCAACGCGTTTTTGACTGCTTGCATGCAGCAAATCCTGCTGCAGTATGGTCGTTTGTCATCACGGGACTCCACGCATTGGATCATCACGAACGTCTCACCATCGCGGATATCTTCTTTTTTCAGTACGCTTAGGTCCCGTTCCAGCTCCGACTGGGTCAACACGCGAGAGTCTTTCCCATAATGGTAGGTGTGTGGTTTGTATTCGTCCGCACCGACCGCGACAACAATCACCCCGTGTGAAAACGTAATCCCCTTCGAGGGGGTCTGTATCTCTGACTCATAGCTTCCCACATAGCCTTTTAACGATGTTACCTGTGAACTTGTATGAACCTTGATGAAAGGATGTGTTGAGACCTTCTCGGTCATCTGGTTGATTAATTGAGGGATGTCCAGGCCATCAACCGTATAGTATACCTTATGTAAGTACCCTCCGAGCTTCGGTTCCTTTTCGACCAGCATGGTCTCGTATCCCTGATCCGCAAGGGATAACGCGGCAGTCATCCCTGCGATTCCACCACCGATGACAAGCGCTTTCTGAAGAACCGGGATCTCTGCCTCCTGGATCGGCTGCAGGAACCGTGTTTTTGCCACGGTCATCGCGATGAGCTGCTGTGCTTTCTTGGTTGCTTTCTGTGGGTCATCCATATGCACCCAGGAGCATTGCTCCCGGATGTTGGTCATCTCAAGCAGATAGGGATTGAGCCCTGCGTCGCGAAGGCTTTTTTGGAAGAGTGGTTCATGCGTCCGAGGGGTACACGCTGCGACCAGGATGCGGTTTAACTCGTATTTTTTGATGGCATCCACGATCTTCTTCTGTGTATCCTCCGAACAGGTGTACACATTCGTTTCGACAAACGCGACGTCCGGTAGTGATTTGACATATTCCGCAACCGCAGGGACATCGACGTACCCACCGATATTGATGCCACAGTGACAGAGGAAGACGCCGATCCGGGGTTTCTCCGCGGAGACGTTTTTTTCCTCAGGATAGTGCTTCTCCTTTACGAGGGTTCCCCGTGAATCCTTCAGCAGTGCGGCAGCGTTCGCGGCAGCAGCAGAAGCCTGCATGACTGATTCTGGAATCGCCTGCGGTTCTACAAAAGAGCCTGCGACGAAAATCCCTGGTTTAATCACTACGGGATCGTCAGGGCTCGTCCGTACATAGTTAAACTCATTGGCATCAAACCCAAGGATGTCCATGATCTCGTTGCGTCGCTCGCCAGCACCGCAGAGCCCAACGGAAAGAACGACAAGATTATAGGTTTCCTGCTGGAAGTCTCCTTTGTCATCCTCATATTTTATGATGAGGTCCTTTGTCTGTGGATTTTCTGTGATTTCTGAGATGCGCGACCGGATATACCGAAGACCGTGGTCTGTCTTTGCTCGGTTGATGTATTTGTCGAAGTCCTTTCCATAGGAACGCACATCGATGTAAAAGACGGTCGGCTTGATGTCCGATGCATGTTCCTTGGCGATGATTGCTTCCTTGGCCGTGTACATACAGCACATCGCTGAGCAGTATTCGTGGTTCACGGATGCGTCCCGGGAGCCGACACAATGCACCCAGGCGATCTTCGTCGGATATTTCTGGTCACTCGGTCGGAGGATTTTTCCCTGGGTCGGACCGGAGGCAGATAAGATACGCTCAAACTCCACGCTGGTGAGCACGTTTTTATATTTCTTGTAGCCGAACTCAGGTTTTATCACAGGGTCAAATGCTGGGGAACCCGCTGCGATGATCACGGCACCGACATGAAGCGCCATGGTCTCCGGTTTCTGCTCATGGTTAATCGCACCAGATTTGCATTCTTTGACACACCGCATGCAGTCGATACAACCACGGTGTTTCCCATCGCCTTCCTTGTCTATCACGTATGCATTTGGGATTGCCTGCGGGAACGGCTTGTAGATGGCTTTGCGATTCACGAGCCCGTACTCAAAAGTATTGGGTAGTGAAATCGGACAGACTGCTTCGCAGCTCCCGCATGAAGTACATTTCTCGATGTCGACATACCGCGGTTTCTTCACTGCCTTCACCGTGAAGTTCCCAGGGTTGCCGTCGATTCCCGTAATCATGGTGTTGGTGAATATCTCAATGTTCTGGTGACGTGCACAGTCAACAAGCTTTGGAGATAAGATGCACATGGAACAATCATTGGTCGGGAATGTCTTGTCCAGCTGTGCCATGACGCCACCAATCGTCGGTGATTTCTCCAGGACATAGACTTTGTATCCCATGTCAGCGAGGTCAAGGGCTGCCTGTACCCCGGCGATGCCACCACCAACGACAGCAACCGCTCCGATCGTCTCAGATTTTTTTATCATACGCCTTCTACTTTGATTCTCGAGTATATCCTTCTCTCATCGCGATGTTTTTTATCGCATTCATCAGCTTTGGGATCTCCACTCCTTGTGGGCATTGGGTGAGACAGCGATGATGCGATGAGCAAATCTCAACAAACTTATTCTCGAACACCGGGTCCTTCATCCCCAAAAGCACGTTCTTGATTACCTTCCTTGGGGAATACAGCGGGTCAAGCTCCCGTTCTGGACAGCCAGCGGTACACGTGCCACAGGAGAAACACTCGTAGAGGTCTTTTCCACCTGGGCTCTGTGTGATCTTGTATTTGAACTCCATGTCAAGATATTTCTTGGTTTTCTTGCCTGTCGCATCCTCAATAGACTCTTCCATCAACCGCGCGTCACGAACAGCGTTCATGACCTCTTTGACATTGACCTTCTGTGGACATTTTTCAAGACATCGGAAATGAGCACTGCAGATCCAGGGGAACTCACTGGAAAGCACCTCTTCTTTGAGCCCAAGCAACGCCTTCCTGATGATCACCCGCGCGTTCCACTCTGGTTTGACGTCCATCTCGGGACATCGGGCGGTACAGGCTCCACAGGCGAAACATTTCAGGATGCCCTCGCCACCCTGTTCGTTTGCTATCTGGAACTTAAAGCCAGGATCGACCTTGCGGGAGTCAATGACCTCCATGTTACTTTTCTCCTACCTCCAAGAACTCATCCTCCCGATACACAATCATCGGGATCTTCTCTGTTTTATCTTTTCCAGGATGATATGTGAATTCTTTCTGCGCGTTTTCTGCCGCGGGGATGAACACCTCCATGAGGGGAATGGTGTTCGGACATGCTTGTTCGCATAACCCGCATTCGACGCAGGACAAGATCATATGGTTCATGCGTCCCAATTGGAACAGCAGCGCGTCACTAGGCATTTTCACCAGTCCTTTGTTCTCTGCTTTTCTGATGAATTTGTACGCCTCGGCGTCAAAGACAGCGGAGTCGAATAAACATTCCTTGCAGTAACAGATGGGGCATGCTTGCCGGCAGTTATGGCAATTGACGCATTTGTCAAAAAACTCTGCGATCTTTTCAATCCCGTTAATCCCTTCTGTTTGCTTTAGGAAGGCTGCTCGTTTCTTGTCTTTCTGCTCCCGAATGTCTTTGACTGCTTTCTCTCTGGTTTTTCCCTCTTTTTCATTCTCAAGATTCAAGTCTTTTAAGAGTTCTTTTCCAATCTCGGTGTGCGCCTCGATGATGATCTCTTTTTCGATATCTGTGCCATAGAGTCCCAAAACGATATCTGCGTTCATGGGAATCGGGTCCTTGCAGACCTGACAGGCGGACCGCAGGTATTGTTCCGCATCAGTTGTTTTCTGTGTCATCATGTCAACGATGACCTGTGTGGGTGTCTTCTTCTCTGGGAAGTCTGCATAGATGTTTATCGGAAATGTTCCTGGGCAATCAACACCGATGATTATGATGTTCGTCAGGTTTGCTTGGTTCAGTTTCACCAGCTCGATGAGTGCGCGAATCTGACAGGATCGCAGGACAACCCCAATTGGTTTTGAGGGTGGTTGGATTTTCGTCATCTTTGAAATCATGGTGGCGGTTGCGACGGGTAGCACCGGGGCAATAACATCTGCATGGAGCTTCTTTGGGTCTGCGATCAACACAGGGTACACGACTTTTTTTGAAGGGGTACTTTGCGGGACGAGCAGCGCCTGGATTTTGCCTGATGACAGGAGCTGTTTGAGAAACTCATTGGTTGAGCGGACCACGTCTTGGTCCTGGACTTTGAGTGCTTTTTGCGTCATTTTTTTCCTCCGTTATAGATTCCAGTGTTTCGCAATCGGGTTTGGTCCGAGCTTGCGTATTGATTCGGTCATTTCTCTCATGGTATCGGCAAACTTCTGTCCCTCAGAAGCAGAGATCCATCGGAGCCACACGCGCTCTTTTTCTAGCCCGAGGGTGCCAAGGATGTTCTCAAGAAGCACCATGCGTCGTCGCGCTTTGTAGTTCCCGTCGATGTAATGACAGTCCCCCGGGTGGCAGCCTCCGACGAACACCCCATCAGCCCCTTCGAGCAACGCACGAAGGATATACATGGAATCAACCGACCCGGAGCACATCACCCGGATGATTCGAATGTTCGGCGGGTATTGGATACGGCTGGTCCCTGCAAGGTCCGCCCCTGCGTAACTACACCAGTTGCAGAGGAACCCGACGATCTTTGGTTCGAAGACTTTGGTCTTATGGTCGTTTTTCTCTTCACTCATCTTCTCTTACTCCAAACACGCATCAATCATGGAAAGAATCTGACGTTTCGTAAACGTATTCTGCTGTGATGTCCCACTGGGGCAGACAACAGAGCATGCGCCGCATCCTTGACAGAGGATCTCATTGACGATGACGGTTTTCTTTTCTTCGTCATAGCTAATTGCATCATACGGACATGCTTCAATGCAGAGTTGGCAGCCGGCGCAATTTCGGGAAATCACCCTGGCGATGTTCCCAATGGTCTCCAGATACTTTTTCGAAAGAATCGTTGCAGCCCGGGCGCCAGTCGCTTTCGCCTGGAGGATCGATTCCTCGATGAACCGGGGTGAGTGTGCAAGACCGCAGAGGAAAATACCATCAGCGGAAAAATCAATGGGACGCAGTTTCACATGTGCTTCAGCGTAGAACTCGTCCTGATTGAGGGGGACTTTCAGAAGCTGGGCGAGTGGTTTGTTGTCTTGCGGGATAATCCCTGTGCTGAGCACCAGTTTGTCAGGATGGAGATGGAGTTCGCGACCAAGTATTTTTTCCTTGGTTTTGATGAATAATTTTCCATTCTCGATGGTTACTTTAGGTTCCTCGTTCTCATCGTAGCGGATGAACAGGATGCCGTTCTTCCGGGCTTTTTGGTAGAGGACATCCTCTCGGAATCCATACGTGCGGATATCTCGATAGAGCACATAGACGGCTGCATCGGGGTTGATTTCTTTGAATCGTAACGCGTTTTTCAATGCTTCAGAGCAGCAGACCCGACTGCAGTACGGATGGTCATCGTTTCGTGAGCCAACACATTGGATCATCACGACTTCTTTCAAATCTTTTAGGTAGGGTTTTTCCATGAACAAGTCTTTTTCAAACGCTGTCTGTGTCACGACATCATCGCTTTTCTTATACTGATATTCCTTGGGTTGATAGGGTAGTCCACCAGTGGCGACGATAATGACCCCATGTTGGACGACCGTTGGTGTTTTTTCTTTTTTATGTGATGTAAGTGTCGTTGAGAAGTTCCCGACATACCCGGTCACCTGTGTCACGGTTGTGTCGGTGAACACCTGAATCTGAGGATGGCTGATGACGTGTTCAATGGTTTGTTTGAGGAGTTCCTGGGGTTTTTCTCCCTGGGCTCCGAGATAGATGTCCTTGAGATGGCCCCCAAGCTCTGGTTCTTTTTCTACCAGATACGCCTGGTAGCCTTGATCTGCGATGGAAAGAGCAGCTTGCATGCCTGCGATGCCGCCACCGATGATCAGTGCACTGGGAAGCACCGGGATTTGCAGATGTCGGACGGGGTATAAATCAGAGGACTTCGCTACCGCCATTCGTACGGCGTCGATTGCTTTCTCCGTGGCACTCCCTGGAGCGTTCTTATGGACCCAGGAGTTCTGATCACGGAGGTTCGCCATCTCAAAGAGATGTGGATTCAATCCTACCTGCCGGAGCGTGTCTTGGAATAACGGCTCATGCGTTCGAGGCGTGCAGGATGCGATGACAACCCGGTTGAGATTGAGTTCTTTTATCTTTTCTTTTATTTTCTCCTGTGAGTCTTGTGAGCAGGTGAACAACGTATCATCTGAATAGACGACGTAGGGGAGTGTTTTTGCGACCTCGACGACTTTCTTGACATCGACGACCCCAGCAATGTTGATGCCGCAGTGACAGACGAACACGCCGATGCGGGGGAACTCAGCGTTGACGTCGCGCTCCAGAGGATATTCCTTTTCAACGACTTCGGTTCCTCGAGCGTCTGCGATGGATTTTGCTGCTTCTGCGGCAGCTGCGGATGCTTGGGTGACGCTTTCAGGGATGTCTTTTGGCTCGGTCACTGTCCCGGATGCATAGACACCTTCCCGTGAGGTAGACACCGGGGTGAACGCCTCAGTCTGAATAAAACCGTATTCATTGAGATTGATTTCTAATGCTTTGCTGAGATGGCCTAGGGATGCACAGGGTTGTAAACCGACGGAGAGCACCACCATATCGTAGGTATCGTTCTGCAGCATGCCGTTCTCATCGACGTAGCGGATGGTCAACTGCTTTGTTTTCCGATCCTGCTCGATCTTTGAGATACGGCAGCGTCGATAGACAACACCGTATTCATTTTTTGCCCGATTAAAATAGGTATCAAAGTCCTTGCCAAACGACCGCATATCCATGTAATAAATATGGGTCTCTACCCCGGGTTCGTGTTCTTTTGCGATCACCGCTTCTTTGGTCGCGTACATACAACACACGGAGGAACAGTATTTTCGATCGCAGCTTTCATCCCGTGAGCCGATGCATTGGAGCCAAGCGATTTTTTTCAATGGTTTTCCATCAGAGATGCGTTTGATGTGTCCTTTATAGGGCCCGGAGGCGGACAGCATCCGTTCAAACTCGATGCTGGTCAGCACGTTCGGGTACACTTGGTATCCGTAGCTGTCTGCTTTTGGTGGGCGATACTCAGCAAACCCTGGCGAGACGATCACCGCACCGACATCGATGGTCTCTGTTGTCTCTTGCATCTGATGATCGATTGCCCCAAGTCCACAATACAGGACGCATTGCTGACAGTCGCAGCATCCAGCACAGTTCAGGCATCGTTGGGCTTCCCGTACGACCTGGTCTTTTTGTAACCCCTGGTCGACTTCTGCAAACGTCTTCACCCGCTCCTCGATGGGGCGCAAGGATGGTTGTTCCCGTGCTTGTGGGATTCGTACTGCTTCTTTTGGGATCTGCGCCGGTAGTTGCTCTTTTTTCTCCCTGCCCTGTAATAGATCTTCATGATGAAGAAATCGGTCAATGGACTCAGCTGCGGTATGGCCTGCCCCGATTGCCTCGACCGCTGAAGCAGGACCTGTGACTGCGTCACCACCAGCGAACACCCCTTCTTGGGATGTCTCTAAGGTGAGCGGATGTACTTCGATAAATCCTGATGTTGCTACCGCAATGGTGTTTTCTTCCATCAGCTTGGTCTCAAGTTCCTGACCAATAGCAAAGATGACGTAATCACAGAGCATGTCGTAGTCGGAATTTGGAACGGCAACCGGTCGTCGTCTCCCTGATGAATCTGGCTCGCCTAGCTCCATTTTCACGCATTGCAGGCAGGTGTCTTTGTCTTTTTTATATAATTTCGTCGGAGCCGTGAGAAAGTGAAATTCCACTCCTTCTTCTTGTGCTTGTATAATCTCCTCTTTGTGCGCCGGCATCTCCTTAAGAGACCTCCGGTAGAGCACGGTGACGTTCCCCCCGAGTCGTCGTGCGGTGCGTGCCGAGTCCATCGCGACGTTTCCGCCACCGACAACCAAGATGGTTTTTCCCTTGAAGAACTCAGGAGCGATCATGTTCCTGTTGAGTTGTTTGAGGTATTCCACTCCTTCGAGGACACAGGGGGCCGTCCCGGTGCAACATTCAATGCCTGCTGCCCGGGTCTTATGGGCTCCGATTGCGAGGAGGATTGCTTTATATCCTTGTTTTTTCAGGTCAGCGACCGAGAAGTCCCTTCCGAGTTTCTGATTGTTTTTTATCTCAATTTGTGCTTGTTCGCAGAGAGGGTCAATCTCTTTGTGCAGATATTCCTTCGGTAAGCGATAGTCCGGGACTCCGTAGTGCAGCATACCGCCGCTGTATTTCTCCGCCTCAAAGATCACGGGTTTGTATCCTTTTTTTGCAAGGTCATAGGCGGCGGTTAACCCGGTGGGACCAGCGCCGATGATGGCAACTTTTTGGTTATCGCCTCGTTTGGTTTCAGTGGGTTCTTTGTTTTGTTTTTTTTCTGTTTTTATTTTATTGTACTCTTCTAACAGCTCTGGATGGTCGTAAATGTAATCAGCAATGAATCGTCTGATACGACAAATGGAGATCGGCTCATCGATGTCTTTCCGGTTGCATTCTGTTTCACAGGGATGATAGCAGATGCGACCGAGTGAGCCAGGGATCGGGATGGTCTCTTTGATAAGATCGAACGCCTCAGCGAATTTCTCTTGGGCGGCCAATGCGACGAACCCATGGGCGTTTAACCCAGCGGGACAGGCGATCTTGCAGGGGGAGGTGCCTTCGTTTTTTGCTATCGCGAAGACGTTTGGTATTGCCTGTGGGAATGGTTGATAGATCGCTGTGTGGGTCGTGAGCCCTTCATCGAACTCAGAGCGCATGGACACGGGACAATGCAGCACGCAATCTCCGCATCCGTTGCATTTCTCAAGGTCGACAAACCGGGGGTGTTTTTTTACGGTGACCTGAAAGTTGCCGACCTCGCCAGCGACATCGGTGACCTCCGCGTTTGTTATGATAGTGATGTTCTGATGTCGTCCGGTGTAGACGAGTTTCGGAGCAAGGATGCACATGGCACAATCGTTTGTAGGGAATGTTTTATCCAATTGTGTCATCGTGCCGCCGATGGATAACCCTCGATCAACGATGTACACTTTGAATCCCGCATCTGCAAGATCAAGGGCTGATTGGATGCCGGAGATACCTCCACCGATGACGAGGACGGATCCATGTTTCTGGGCAGAGGTGACCGGGTGGTTTTTCTCTTTGTTCATAGTCGTAAGGCTCACATGATGTCGTCTACCATGTTGAGGAGTTGCTTCTTTGTGAAATTTTTATGAATCGATGCGTTGCTGGGGCATGCAGCGATACAACCACCGCATCCAACACATAACGCTTCGTTGACTTCAGCAATACGTTTCCTTTCGTTCAATGTGCGTGCCTCGTAGGGACAGACTTCGATGCAGATGCCGCACCCGGTGCAGGCGTCCTCATCGACCATTGCGATTAACGGGTCTATCTCTAGTTCGTCTTGAGAAAGGATGGTCGCTGCGCGTGAGGCTGCCGCGCTTGCTTGCGAGACGGTATCTTGGATGTCTTTTGGTGCTTGGCAGCATCCTGCGATGAAAATCCCGTTCACGAAGGTGTCTACCGGGCGGAGTTTCGGATGGGCTTCTAGGAAGAATCCATCGCCGCTTAAGGTGAGATGAAGCAGTCGTGCGAACTCTGTCGCATCGGTCCGGGGCATCATCGCGGGAACGAGGACGACCAGGTCGGTCTTTATTTCAAACAATTTACTGGTTGTGGTGTCAAAAATGTCAATCTTGAGATGATCCGTCATGGGCCGTACCTCTGAGGGACGGCCACGGAACATGTTTATTTGAAGACCTCGGACCTTCCGGTAGAATTCCTCATAGCCTTTCCCAAAGGATCGAAAGTCGTTGTAACAGATGTTTATCTCCACGTCCTGGCCAAGTTTCTCCCGGAGCAGATAGATTTGTTTCAGTGCGGTCATACAACCGATGCGGCAGCACCAGGTGCATTGGGTCTCATCACGAGAACCGACGCAGAGGATGAAGGTGACGCTTTTTGGTTTCTGCTGGGTTGATGGTCGGAGGATTTCTCCTTTGGTTGGTCCTGAGGAGCTGATGAGCCGCTCCATTTCTAACGTCGTGATGACATCAGGGGATTGGTCGTATCCGTATTCATAGACGGCGGTCGGGTCCATGAGATCATAGCCGGTCGCAACCACGATCGCACCGACTTTTCGTTCGATAATCTCTTCTTTCTGATCAAAGATAATCGCATTTTGTGCACATGCTTTCTGGCAGAGGGGCTCGTCACCGCATTTGCCTTTGGTGAGGAACAGGCATTTCTTGTCGTCAATAACGTATTTCAAGGGTACTGCTTGGGGGAACGGCATGTACGCGGCTCCGCGTTTCCCCATCCCTTGGTTAAATTCACTGACGACGCGGTCTTTGAGGCGGCAGGCTGCGGCGCAATCACCGCATCCCGTGCACTTGTCAACGTCGACATAGCGTGGTTTCTTCTTTATTTTCACCGTGTAATTCCCAATGCTCCCTTCGATACTCGCAATCTCGGCATAGGTCAACAGTTCGACGTTCTCATGGTTGGCCACTTCCATCATTTTCGGCGTCAGTATACAGGAGGAACAATCCAGGGTCGGAAAGGTTTTATCCAGTTGTGCCATATGACCGCCGATGCTGGGGTCCCGTTCCACCAGATGGACTTTGAATCCGTCGTTGGCAAGATCCAGTGCTGTCTGTATCCCTGCGATGCCACCCCCGATCACCAAGGCTTCTGGAATGACTTTCAGCTTGGATGGTTTGAGTGGCTCCAGGGTCAGTGCCTTGGAGACGGCGCTGCGGACCAGATATTTTGCTTTCTCTGTGGCTTGTTCTTTGTTGCTGTGTGCCCAGGAGCATTGTTCGCGGATGTTTGAGATTTCGACCCGATACGGGTTGACACCGCCGTCATTGGCGACCCGTCTGAAGGTATGCTCATGCATCCGTGGTGAGCAGGATGCGATAACCACACCGTCAAGGTTGAATTCTTTAATGGTGTCTTTGATGAGGGTCGCACCGACGTCTGAACACATGTATTTGTATTCCTTTGCGACGACGACGCCATTTAGGTGACTTGCGTATTCGGTGAGTGCTGTTACATCGACGTTCTGTGCGATGTTGATGCCGCAATGGCAGACGAACACCCCGATACGGCGCATTATGGAGCAGCCTCCTGTTGGAGTTTCTCGACGGGGCTGAGATTCAGGTCCAATCCAAGTTTCTCTGAAGGAATTCCAAACGCGATACCGAGCAGCTGGGTGAGGTAGACGACGGGGACTTCCAGTTTTGCAGCCACGGTCTCCCCTGCTTTTGTTTGTCTGGAATCGAACATCTTATGGCACCAGGGGCAGGCATCAACCAGGCCGTGGATATGTTGTTCTTGGATTGCCTGGAGTTTCTGTCCTGTTTTTGTCAGCGCGGATTCTGGGAGGTTCGCAAGTAAGGGAGCCCCACAGCAATCAAGCCTCTGAGGATAGTAAACTGGTTCGGCTCCGAGTGCTTTGAGTATTGCTTCTATCTTCTGTGGGTTCTCTGAGTCGTCCGGTCGTCCGATTTCCTTGGGACGCAGGATGTGGCAGCCATAATGGGCAGCGATTTTCAAGCCCTGTAACGGTTTTTTCACCTGTTCCTGTATCTTTTTAATTCCTATTTCATCATGGAGGAGGTCGACAGTATGGACGATGCGTATTTTCTCCTTATAAGTAAGATCCTCTGCGGCAAGCATTCCGTTGATACGTTCCTTCATCTCCGGGTTCTTCTCAAGGATATGCTGACATTCCCAGAGGGCGAGATGACACATCGCACAGGGAACAAAGACGTCCAGCTGATGTTTTTGGGCAATCGCTAGGTTCCGTGCAGAAAGGTACAGCGTCAGAAGTTGATTGACGCTTTTCATGGGTTCCCCACAACAGGAGAATCCTTCCACGTCCACCAGTTCCACTCCTAACAACGGGAGTGTTTCTCTGATTGAGAGTTCATAGGCGTATTGCTCCGTGGGCATCAGACAACCGGGGAAGAGCGCGTATTTCTTCATCATCGTGGTTATACCTTTTCCATTGCGATTTTCATGATCCCTGCTTGGAACTTCGCGACATCCGTTGGTTTTGAGAGTGGAGGCAGTCCGAGTTCATCTCGTTTCACTGTTTTGTTTGTCCGGGTCGTGGTTTGTTGGATGTCTTGAATGAGGCCTAGGGCGAGGATGGATTGGAGCATAGCAGTGTATTTTCCTGGGAGTTGTTTCCCGCTGGCTACCGCCATATTTTTTAAGATAAATAAAATCTCAACAGGGGCGACACGTTGTGGGCAGCGTTCCCGGCATTTCAGGCAGGTCATGCAGGTCCAGATGACGTCAGAGTTCACCAGTTCGTTGATCAATCCTCGTTTCAATAGTGCGACGATTTTATGTGGTTCGAGTTCAAGGAGTTTGTGTGCCTCGCAGCCTGAGGTGCATTTTGCGCATTGGAAACAGTACTCTGAGAGTTCGTCTTGGAGTTTTTTGAGCCGGTCGTTTAGCTCTTTTCGTTGTTCAGACTGCGGCTCCCCCATAGAAGTCAAGTCGATGATGCTCATTTCTGTCTCACTCAATATATTAAATTAACAATTGTTAACTATAAATACTTTTCCGACTTCTTTGTAGAGAGTTTATCCGAATACCATATTTAAAACTATCAATACGGTCATCAATTTTTTTTCGGAAATTCACATGCTGTGAATTAATAAAGTAAAAAACGATATCCTCGCCGTCGGGGTTTACCATGAAACAAATGAACGAAAAACAACTGCTAGAAAAAGCAAATCAACCAGCAAAAGACGCAATGCGACTCCATCCATTCTATCACGGAAAAATCGAGGTCCTCCCGAAATGCCGGATAAACGACTTCCAAGATTTCGCTATTTGGTACACCCCTGGAGTCGCAGAACCCTGCAAAGACATCCAAAAACATCCTCTGAAAGTCTATGATTATACAAACAAATGGAACACCGTCGCTGTCGTCAGCGACGGCACTCGTGTCCTTGGCCTTGGCGACATCGGACCAGAAGCAGGACTGCCCGTTATGGAAGGAAAATCACTGCTCTTCAAATACCTCGGAGGCGTCGATGCATACCCAATTTGTCTTGCTACAAAAAACCCTGAGGAAATCATTCAAGCGGTCAAATGGCTCAAACCAAGTTTTGGTGGCATCAACCTTGAAGACATTGAAAAACCAAAATGTTTCTACATTCTCAATCGACTCAGAAAAGAAATGGACATCCCCGTCTGGCATGATGACCAACAGGGAACAGCAACCATCGTCACCGCAGGAGCAATCAATGCATTAAAAATCGTAGGAAAACCACTAAGCAAGACTCTTGTCTCCATGGTTGGGGCAGGTGCAGCAAATATCGCTATCGCCCGCGTGCTCGTCGCAGCAGGAATAAAACAAAAAAACATCATCATGGCAGACAGCAAAGGCATCTTGCATCCTTCTCGAAAAGACCTTGAGAAAGAAAAAGAAACAAATCCGGAAAAATGGCAGATGTGCCTCAAATCCAACGCGGAAGGCCGCACAGGAAACCTTGCCGAAGCCATAAAGAATACCGATCTCTGCATCGCTGCCAGTAAACCCGGACCTGGAACCATTAAAAAAGAATGGATTACCACCATGGCCGATGATTCAATCGTCTTTGCCACGGCAAACCCCGTACCTGAAATCTGGCCTTGGGAGGCGCAAGAAGCAGGAGCAAGAATCATCGCAACAGGACGGTCAGATTTTCCCAATCAAATCAACAATTCCTTAGGATTCCCAGGGATTTTCCGGGGAACTCTGGATGTACGGGCAGAGACCATCACCGACGAAATGTGCATCGCTGCAGCATATGAACTGGCAAAAACCGCAGAGGATACCGGACTGAGTGATACCTCCATTGTTCCCACCATGGACTCCTGGGAGGTCTTTCCAAGGGAAGCGGTCGCAGTTGGTTTACAGGCGATTGCTCAAGGGATCGCTCGGATAAAACCCTCTCGTCAGGACCTCTACGACCACGCGCTATTTATTATCAAGAAATCCCGGGATATCACGCAATCCCTCATGAGACACGGATTCATCACCCAAGCACCCGAGTAAAACTCCTCTGAAGACTGGAACAGAAAATCAAAAACCTTAAATCAAAACATCCGTTCACCCTCCTCGAGGCGCTCTGGTTATCAGAATGCATACTGCTTAGACGAAAAAGGTGTCTGAGATGAAACAACTTGTAAAGATTATTACGAAAAAAGATTTTTCAACGTTTATAAACGCCCTGATACACGACAAGTCGTATGATGTGGTTGGAGTACAAGCAAAAGGAACACACTATGTCTTTGATACACTCTCTTCCGCCCAAGAATTACGGCTTGAGTATGACGTGACGATTCTACCCCCAAAGAAATACTTCCTCCCACAATATGAAACACTTCTGAAATACTCGTTAGAAAAACCCTTCGAAGGAAAAGAAACTATCACCGATGGTCCTCGGATCATCATCGGCGTCCACCCCTATGATATCATCGCATTGGAAGAAACCGATCGACACTACCTTGACCAGCAACAAGATAATTTCTACAAGAAACGTCGAGAAAACACCCTCATCATCGGTGTGGATATCCAAAACGTCTCAGAACGGTCCTTTGCAGCCAGCATGAAAACAAATACAACAGAATCAGGATTTGATTTACTGCTCACCGATATCGGCAGTACCTATGCAATCACGATTGGTTCAGAAAAAGGCAACACATTGCTGAAAAACTATGCAACCGTGAAGGACGCTTCTTCTACGGATCTCAACAAGATTACCGTAGCCCGCAATGCTGTCCTAAAAAAATACAAACAAAAAGTAAAGATAGACAAAAAAGACTGGTCACCACTTCTCGTGGCGAACTATCAAAATGCGATATGGGAAGAACATGCAGATGTATGTATGGAATGCAGCTCCTGCACCATGGTGTGTCCCACCTGTTTTTGTTACGATGTAAAAGATGAGGTCTCTTTGAACCTGAAAAAAGGAAACCGGATGAGAACCTGGGATGGATGTATGCTGAAGGATTTCACCAAAGTAGCAAGTGGTGAAGTCTTCCGGGAAGATGTAAAAGAGCGGTACCGCCACCGCTTCTTCCGCAAAGGCAATTACCTACCCGAAAGGTATGGTTTTGTTGCTTGTGTCGGGTGCGGCCGATGCGGGAGTGCCTGTTTGCCAGATATCGCTGACCCCTGCAACCTTATCAACGAACTTGCTCATTTTTCCTCCGAGGAAGAGACAGGGAAATTCTTCATAAAAGAAGAAACTGAGGTATTGGAAACGGGGATTATCCATGTTCCACGCAGCGCAACGATTACAAAAAAGATCCCTCTGAATGAACAGGATACCCTCTTTGAAATCGAACTTGATGATAAAAAACCATTAGGACACAAACCCGGGCAGTTCGTCGAAGTATCTGTTTTTGGATATGGTGAGGCACCCTTTGGCATCTCCACCCCACCAGGAAATACACCACTTTTCGAGATCATGGTTCGGCAGGTTGGAAACGTGACAAAGAAATTATCTTCCTTACACCCTGGTGACAAAGTCGGTATCCGCGGCCCCTTGGGGAATGGGTTTGATATGAAGTCCTTCGAGGGAAAAACACTGCTGTTTACCTCAGGTGGAACTGGAATGGTACCGATGCGATCGTTGATCAATCATGTCCTGAATCCAAAAGAGCGGAATAAATTCAAGGATATCGTCATTCTGTATGGCGCGAAATGCCCAAAGGAAATTACCTTCATGGATGACGTTGACCGCTGGAAAAAGATATCCAACGTTCAATGTGAACTTACCGTTGATCGGTGTGAACCAAGTGAATGCTGGGGTGGATGCACAGGGTTGATTACCACCTTATTCCCGAAAATACAGGCGGATAGACTGGATTCAAAAAACACCATAGCAGTGGTGATTGGACCACCGGTGATGTATAAATTCGTCATCAAATGCCTACAGACCCTCGGGATTCCTGACGACAACATCTATGTCTCTCTTGAGCGACGGATGAAATGCGGTGTCGGGAAATGCGGACATTGCCAGATAAATGGCATTTACGTCTGCAAGGAAGGTCCTGTTTTCAATTATGGGAAACTGAAACACCTACCGGAGGCGTTTGAATGAAACAGAAACCACGGGTCGCTGTCTTTGATTTCGCGGATTGCGAAGGATGTGAACTGGAGATTGCTGACCTTGAAGAAGAAGTCCTGGAACTTATTGAAATCGCAGATATCGTCTCATTCCGTGAAGTCATGAAGGAACATTCTGATTCATATGATATCGCGATTGTAGAAGGGTCAATCATGAGACCGATGGATGAGGAACGATTACGCAGCATTCGGAGTCATGCAAAAATCCTCATCGCCCTTGGTGCCTGTGCAACCATAGGTGGTATCAATAAAATTCGGAATCAATGGATGCCTGATGAAGTGAAAAAAGAAGTGTATGGAAATGCGAATCTGAAAGGGAACGAACTCTTTGATGTGTTCCAGACAAAAGCACTCAACGAGGTCGTCCCTGTTGATTATTATATCCACGGCTGTCCGATAGACCGGGAGGAATTCAAATCAGTCATCACTGCACTCGCTCTTGGGAAGAAACCTGAAATCCCACGATATCCTGTCTGTGTGGAATGTAAAAAGAATGAGAACGTCTGTCAGTTTGAGCTGGGGAATTTCTGCCTTGGCCCGATCACCCGAGCAGGATGCAAAGCGATTTGTCCAACCAATAACAGCCCTTGTGAGGGATGCAGAGGGTTGATTAAGAAAGCAGAAACAGAATGTGTCAAAGAAGTATTGGAACGGTACAAATTGTCCTATGAGGATATACGACGACGATGTACGATGTATAATTATGGAAGAAAGGAGTGTAGTTACGATGAGTAAAGATTTTTCCATTCATGTTGAACATCTCACTCGTGTTGAAGGTCATGGAAACATCACCCTTGATGTCAAAAAAGGAAAGATTGAGAAAATCCAGTGGAGCGTTGTTGAAGCACCCAGATTCTTTGAGGCTATGTTGCGTGGGCAGCATTATAACGAGCTTCGCCCGATCACCTCAAGGATCTGCGGGATTTGTTCGATTGGTCATTCGCTTGCCTCAGTAAAGGCAACCGAGGACGCATTAGGAGTCAAAATCACGAGCCAAACCGCGGCATTACGTCGATTAGCAATCCATGCAGAGAACATGCAAAGCCATATTCTTCATATCGGATACCTCGTCGCACCTGATCTCTTTGGTGCGGGTAGCGTATTTTCGATGCTTGGGAAACACACGGATACCGTCCTAAAAATAGTCAAGTTGCATCGCCTCGCAAACGAGATGTCAGATTTAATTTGTGGACGGACCATTCATCCGATTCGACTCGTGGTTGGCGGGTTTTCAATGTATCCTGCCGAAAAACAATTGATTCAGTTAAAAAAGCGACTGATCGAAGCACAGGAACTTACCAAGGACCTTGCCTCCGTCATTCTGAGCGTTGCTGATCGTCTGCCGGCATTCACCCGTGAAACCGAGTATATCGGTTTGACCTCTGATGAAGAATATGCCTTATACGATGGTGACATCGCATCAACAGATACGGGACGTCATCCTTCCAATAGAGAGTATAAAGAAGTCATGCAAGAATATCTCGTCCCTCATTCAACAGCGAAATATGCAAAACACACCCGAGAATCATACATGGTCGGTGCGCTCGCCCGGTTCAACCTGAACAGTAAACAACTTCATCCTATCGCTCAAGAAATCGCTTCTCTCTTCAAGCTCAAGGCGATTAATTACAACCCGTTCATGAACACCATCGCCCAATTGGTAGAATTTTCTCATAATGTTGAGGACTCCATCTCGTTAATTGATACGATTGTCGAACTAGGAATCAAACAAGAAAAACCCGTCAAACCGGTAAAAAAAGCAGGTCGAGGTGTTGGAGTCGTTGAAGTCCCTCGAGGGATTCTTGTCCATGATTATACGTTAAACTCACAGGGATACTGCACAAAAGCAAACTGTATCATACCAACGAATCAAAACCATGCGAATATACAAAAAGATATGGAAAAACTCGTCCCTGAGATCATCAACCGCCCTGAGAAGGAAATCGAACTGACCTTAGAAATGCTCGTGCGAGCGTATGATCCTTGTATCTCATGTTCGACCCATTATCTAGATGTTTCCTTTCTCTGATTGTCCTTGTGTTGTATGAAGAAAAAAATTGGGATCATCGGTCTGGGAAATCCTCTGAGAGCGGATGATGGCATAGGCCTTGTGTTACTTCGATACCTACAGGATTATAAAAAGACGTTATCGAAAGAGATCGACTTCATCGATGGTGGTACGAGTGGGATGAACTTGGTTCATCTCCTTGAGAACTATGATTCTGTTTTCCTTCTCGACGCAGTGGACTTTAAAGGAACCTCAGGTGAATTAAGAAAGTTCACCGTCGAAGAGGTGAAGAATCAAAAAATTCAGTGGTTCCTCTCGACACATGAACCAGATTTTCTTTCCGTCTTCACTATTTTACAACAGCTTGGTAAAATTCCGATTCAGGTAATTATTTTTGGCGTACAACCAAAGGATATATCCTATAAGGTTGGATTCTCAGAAGAAATCAACACTGCGCTTCCCCACCTTCAAAAAAAAATTCTCAAAGAAATCCAGTCGATGATAATCTAGTGGTGATTGGATTCAAATGCGAATAATTTTTATATAGATAATTTATATATAAAATTTATTTTACAATTATTCTTTTTTTAAATAATTAATAACAATACTAAAAAATCATTGAAATTAACTTATTAATCTTTTATTGAATATTCGAAATGAAAAT
>JBAZLE010000017.1:0-20372 GCA_041650455.1 Thermoplasmatota archaeon
TTTGATACCGAGTATATTATTGGACAGAGGATTGGTATTCATCAGGATTGGTATGATAATGGCACTGGACCAGTTGTCACCTCAGAGATCGGTTTAATAGGTTCAAATGGACTTGCACCAGCAAATAGTACATTTATCTGGATCGCTCATCCATTCACCTGGATGGACCCGGATTTTGAATCGATTATCCTCCAAATAGACTTTGAAACTGACCAATTCGGGTTCTTTGACAATAATCGCATCGGATGGATGATAACAAACACAAATACAAATACGGATAATTTCTTCGGTGTTCAACTCACAAATAACGGGAGTAGAAATCGCATAGAAGGATACTGGGACCATGATATTGGCATTAATACAGATAAACGACCCGTTATCGATAATATCTCGACTGAATTAGTCAGTGATAGCTGGTATCGAGTCAACGTAGAAGTCACCAAACTCACTGCCACATCAGCTCGAATAGATGTGACCCTTGTTTCTTTAGACGTACTGGGATATCCAATAGCAAATATCGCTTCTGGATCAATCATAGACACCAGTTCTCTTGGTGCAAATACACCAGATCCAGAGTATTTCACAGCCCCAATTTGGCCAGCATTCAATAATAACCAAACGGCGGATAACGCGAATGTTTATGTGAGTCCTGGATTACCACAATATACACTTAACGTAATTGCGACCCCCGCTGATGCAGGATGGGTAAGCATAATACCTGCAGGCGGAACATATGACTATGGTACGACCGTCTCAGTGACAGCCGAATCAGAGCCGCATTGGCACTTTATTCGATGGGAAGGCACAGTTCCAACAGGACATGAATATGACAATCCATTGCGCCTCGAAATGTTTGATAATAAAAGTCTCACAGCTGTCTTCACAATTAATTCCTATACACTGACGACATTACACATAGGTAACGGTTCGGTGTTGTTAACACCATCCGGCGGGGTATACGAATACAACACTATCGTCAATGCGACAGCAATTCCTGATCCTGGATGGGCGTTCGCAGGATGGACAGGAGATATCATATTCGGCCATGGGTACGATAATCCGGTAAGCATCACAATAGATGAGGATAAAACGATTACTGCCATCTTTAAACAACCCAATCCCCAGATCCTTGATATCCTATCAAACGTGAATGAATCTCTGTATCTCAGTTATCTCCAGGATCTCGTTGAATTCGGAGTACGTGTAACAGGAAGCACATCATGTCATAGCGCAGAAACCTGGTTATTTAATGAATTCCAAAGCATGGGCCTTGCAGTCCAATATCACAACTGGAGTAATGGTGGATATACAGACAAAAATGTAATAGCAACCTTACCAGGATCTGATCCAACAAGCACCAAAATCTACATCCTCTGTTCACATATTGATACTGTACCGACATCTCCTGGAGCGGATGATGATGGCTCTGGTGTTGCTCTTATGATGACCGCAGCAAAGCTGTTAAGCCAATATCATTTCAATCATACTATACGTTTTATAGGTTTCACTGGTGAAGAAGAACATTTACTTGGAAGCACTGTGTACGCTGGACAAGCGGCAGCCAATGGTGATAACATCCAAGCGGTAATAAATACTGATACGATTGGACATATTGAAAATGAAAGTGATTACAATAAACTCAAACTCTATGATAACCCTCCATCAGAATGGCTCACTGCTTATGCAGATATGATTAAAAATACTTACAACGACACGATTCAATTAATCATCATTAAAGAACATTTTGAATCTTACGAAACCGACCTTCAACCATTCTGGGACAACGGCTATAATGGATTCCATAGCGTCGAACCATATGTCAATTATAGCATAATCCATGGGCCAAACGACCTTATTGAACATATGAACATCTCGTATTGTCTGAAAACCACCCGCTTAGAAATCGCGATGCTCGTAGAACTCGCTGAACTCATCGGTCCATACAACCTTACACTGACCACTAGTGGAACAGGATCTGGATCTATTCAAGCGAATCTAACAGGTACCTTCTATTACGGAGACACAGTAACCATCTGGGCGAACGCCTCTGTGGGATCAACATTCGCAGGGTTCTCTGGGAGTTTATCAGGGACAACAACACCACAAATCCTCTTCGTGAACGGGGATGAACAAATCAACGCACTATTTAACATAAACCAATATTCACTTGCCACAGACACCACAGGATCAGGCGACATACTACTCACACCACCTGGAGGCATCTATGACTATAACATCATCGTCTCCGCACAAGCAACCCCAGGAACTGGATATATATTCACTCAATGGACCGGAGACGTACCCTCAGGACATAATTTTGACAATCCCCTTAACCTCACCATGGATGCAAACAAAACACTCACTGCCGTATTTACCAACACACCTCCAATCGTCAGTGACATTCCCAACCAAACCATCCCAGAAGGCTCCACCTTTACCACTATTGCTTTAGATGACTACGTCACCGATCTAGAAGACCAAGACGCAAATATCACCTGGACCTACGCAGGGAACACACAGGTAACCGTAAACATCGAAAACCGGATAGCAACAATCATCACCCCTAACGAAAATTGGAATGGTATAGAAACCATCACCTTCACGGCTACAGACACCGGGGGAGCAAGCGACGCTGACCCTGCCACATTCACTGTCACCGCGGTTAACGACCCACCAACAGCATACAATGACACTGCAAACACAAACAGTAACACATCCATCGAGATCAATATCCTCGCAAATGATATCGATATTGACGATACCATAAACCCAGAAACAGTGATAATTATCACCCCTGCAACCAACGGAACCACCAGCATCAACGCAACAACCGGAGCAGTCACCTACACACCAAACATAGGTTTTACCGGATCAGATATTTTCACCTACACCGTCCAAGACAACCAGGGGGCAACCTCTAACATAGCCACGGTTTCTATCACCGTCAACAATCTATAATCATCCGTATAGTTTCATCCGCAACAAAATACCCAATAGGAAAAAATGGATACTGCAACATCCTTCCTCGACTCTGGAAAACTCATATTAAAAAATTTTATGTTAGAGTTCTCATGATATCAAAAGAAGATAGATAAGAGGATAGGTGTTTTTATATCAAAGGTTTATAAGAGGGAAATATTTAAATATTCAACGCATTTAATAAATACAAGGAAAGATTATTAAAATAGGTGATAACAATGAAAATTTCAACCCAGAAGAAAATAGGTGGAATTGCTTTCGCAGCTGTTATACTCGTCTTACTAATTTCAATACTGACCCCAAGTTTAGGAGCAAAAAACAAATCATTTATCACCACCCTCCTTCATGAGAAAGATGAAACCATCACACCCATCAATACCTATGGGTATGGCTATGGATATGGTTGTGCACCGCACACCCCAGGATACTGGAGAAACCATCCAGACGCCTGGCCGGTTGATGACATCACCATTGGAGGTATTACCTATTTAAAGGATGATGCGATCGCTTTAATCTTTCACCCAACAAAAGGAGATAAAACCTATAATATGTTCGAGCATCTTGTTGCCACAAAACTTAACATCCTGATGGGCTGTGACTCCAGCTGCATCAACGAAGTCATCGAGGATGCTGATGATTGGATGGCTATGCATCCAGTCGGATCAGATGTCAAAGCAAACAGTGACGCGTGGGACGATGGCGAACCCTTATTTATAATGCTAGACGACTATAACAACGGATTCCTCTGCTGGTAACTTTTTATATTTATTTTTTTTCCTTTTTACAGAATAGAACGAGTCTATACTATCAATCTTTCCCGTTTTAAAGCTATTATTTCCTATTGAGAATAATTCCCAGTATATAGATAAACGTTCGGATGCACCATGGTCAGATTCTGGTTATCACACGACCCATACACAACCGATATTTTATATTTAACTAAAAATGAGGTGTTTCTCGCACGGTCTGCAAGAAAAGACTGCATATCATCCTGGAGATCATATCGTATCAACGGATGCATACTAGAGGTGACAATATTTAAACCCGTCACAGCAGAAAAGGGCGACGCTTTATACGGATGAACCGCACCTACCAAATATGTATGGTTTGCATCTCGATAATCATCGATGTTTTCCCGAATCCAAATAAAAGAATCATATTCCTCTTCTTTTATCATTTTATAATACGGAGTAGAAAGATGTTTAGGGACCACAGTAAACAAGAGAATAATTGTGACCACAACCGCAATGACTAAGTGCGCTGTCTGTCGGTTAAAACGAGGGAGTTTCCGAGGAACATATTTCATCATCATAAGAGCGAGAATGGATCGTAATTCCCGTAAGCTAAAGGCCGCAATAAGAGAGACAAACAGGAATAAATACAAAAACGAACGTTCATAGACAATCGGGATTCCAAATCCAAACACGCTAAACAATCCAATAATCATGATAAAAACCACAGCATTAAGATACAAAGCATATTGCAGTGACTTTCCTCGAGTAATCACATAATACGCTCCTATGACAAATAGCACCCAAGTGATTATCCCAAGTTCATGAAAGTCCAAGAAAATCATTGGCAACCCAAGAGTGTATTGCTCCCCCGCAATGGAAGACAGAAAAACATTTATTGCATAGGACCATCTTGATGGAATAAACAGAAGAATCAGAAGCGACAGACAAGCCAAGATTACGGTAGAACCAGTGATTATCGCGGTTTTTAATTTTCGCTCAACTAGGAACATCAGACTATAAACGCTAGTTACAATAATTCCAGCAAAAGCAGTCGCTGGATGAATCAGGCTAAGACACCAGATTACTGGCGTAACAAGAAATGAAAGAATGAGATTCTCCTGCTGGAAAAGCCATATAATGAACAGCAATAACATAAGACCTATACCAACCGCGACATAGAACGATGGACCTAGATATCTGGTTGTCGTCGGGATGAATGAGATGAGAAGCAATGCTTCATAGCCGAATTTCTTCTCAGAACGCTGACCAATGCAAAAAGCAGTCAGACCAAGAAACAGCATGAAAATTGAGGGCATCACAAGAAAAATCGTCAACAGGGAACAGGACGTCCACCAGCAAAGAGAAGCGGTAAAGGTATGGAACCCAACCTCAGGGTTGATTGGAGACGATCCACCGATATACGGGTTGGGGAAACTCACTGAACCAGCATCCATGATGGCTCGAGAATACGACCAATGGACCCATTCATCGACATGGAATGGTAAATAGTAGTCCATTGAAAGATGGGGTAGAAACGTCATAAAGACGATAAAACCGATAAGACAAAGCAAGAGCAGATTTTTCCAGGTAATAAACACAGGGATTCTCAATTCTGGTTTTCCTGATCGATACCAGAGAATGAAAAAAAAGAGAATCGCAGGAACGAGATACAAAAAATAACACAGCAGGATGACATCCGAGGAGAGAGCAACAGAAAAGAACGCATTGAATACATAAGGAGCAACAGAGAAAAGAATCACTCCGATGAGAAAACCAAATACGACCCGTTCGATATATGTTATTGTTTTTGAAAACAAAAAACTCCAGAGATACCCCGGGATGATGAGAAGCACTATCCCAACGATAAGTTTCCCGGCATCAACGACATCCAGTGGCATCTAGGTCTCTTTGTTGAATCATTCTTGGGCATTAAATCCTTTGTTCTAAGAAAGCAAGGGAGATTGATTTTATTTTTTCTTTTTTCTTTTTCATTTCGAAATGATTAAACAAGCGAAAAGAGATACCACGTATCACCCATGCATGTTCGCGAAGCAACCACTGATGATACCAAGCGATGGAACGCCTTTGTAGAGGCAGAAGGCGGCAGCTTTTTTCATTATTTCGAATGGAAGACTCTCTATGAAGAGAGACACTGGCAATATATCCCCCTGATCCTGGAAGGAGACTCAAAGGAGATCATCGGGATTTTCCCTCTGGTAAAAATAAAAGGATTTTTGCACGCACAGCTGGTGTCCTTGCCTGAGGGGGCATCCGGTGGTTTTATCCTGAATAAGAACCTCACCGACAGAGAAAAACAGCACGCATTACGATTGTTTTTTGACTCTATCAACGAACAGTACTCAAAGGGATGCTCTAGTCTGTATCTCAAAGAAAATCTATCACTTCAGGACGCTTGTTGTACACAACCGACGCTGCTGCTCACCCAGAACGGGTTCACCTTCCGAGGGTATACACGATCGCAGTTACCCTGTACGTATCGGCTTGAGTTATCCACCTCTTTTGAGAACGATATCTGGAAGGATCTCTGGGGGAAATACCTACGGAATCATATCAGGAAATCACAGAAACAAGGAGTCGTCATCAGACAAGATACAAAATTACATTACACAGAGGAAATCATCACGATGCTCTCGTTGGTCTATAAAAGATTTCAAAGGATTCCACCCTCACGGGAGGAACTCCTGCTACGGTTGACCACGTTCAAAGGAAAAACAAAGGTGTGGATCGCATTCCTCGATGACGCACCTATCGCAACCCTGGTCTGTTATTATGATTGTTCCTCGATATGCTACGCATCCAAACTAGGGTATAAACCTCATGCGCGTGAACATTATACGACGGTGTCGTTGTTCTCCGAGGCGATCGGGGATGCCTGTGAAAGTAGGTATCACTATTTTGATTTCGGGACGACTGACACACCGACGTTAGCACGGTGGAAGGAACAATTCAAACCAGTGAAGATACCAATGCGGATCTACGAAAAGCGATATTCAGGGATACGAACCGTTTTTGAAAAAACACCAGCAATGCTCCGATGGTCCTTGGAAAACCCACGTTATGTTTGGGATCATCGAAAAAGACTACTCCAAAAGTTAATTAAATAGAGAATCCAGAAAGAATATGAAGATGTTCATTTTCATGAACCATCACGGGTATCTGAATGCCGCAACAAGAAAACAGACAGGAAAAATCGTAAAAATTTTATTTTTCCTACTTACACCTACAGTATTCCATCTTGTTTTTTTATTATCACCATTCCTCACCAAAATGACCAGAGACCATCACCAGATCAAAGACCTGGATAGCTCCATTGTTATCCACATCCTCGCGGATCCATCCGTTCCCCCCAGTCTGCTCATAATGGTTGGAGATCAACACCAAATCCAGGATCGTGACTTTCCCGTCACGGTTTACATCCCAGTTCGGCGGCATGGAAAATACCACCGTACTTGACGTCGCAACATTATTACTTGGGTCCCGAGCCTGAATAGAATAACTATAATACCCCACCGTCGAAAACGCAGAGGTCGTCCGATAGTAATACAAGCCTGCAGCACCCGCAGTCATTGACACGTTATTCCACGACCCACTAGGGGATCGAATCCGTAAGACGACGGAGGATACCGCGACGTTATCTGTTACCGTACAACTCACATTCACCCACCCATACGTCGGAGTGGTATCCAAGGGATTCGACGTCGTCCGTGTCACCGCAGTGATCTGCGGAGGTGTGGTATCCACCGGAGCCTGCGCCTGCTGATACACCTGGAACCGCTGCGTGCCGCTCCATGCTCCATTAGAAAACGAAATAAAACCAGTCCCACTTGCAGTACTCGTCGCATGGACATTCCCATTCCGACGGATCAGATACTCATTAGAAACTGGAAAGCCAGATAAATCAAACACTACCGTGCCCCCTGAGGTCGTCGCATAGAAATCCAAGACCCGCTCCCCATTGGAAGCACCACTGATATCATCGTTGATGTACACGAGTTTAATCGTGATACTGTTCGGGGAGGCCACATAAAACCCAGTGTCATTAAACACAATATAGGTATCACTGATGATGATCTGCTCAAACTCCATCGTCGCATTGACCGTGTACGTCTCATTCTGCACAATAAACTGCATGGACGGATCAACAATAACCCCGGAGACAGGGTTAGATATACCCAATAGAAGAAGAATTCCGATCACGAGGAGTTTTTTTCGCATAATACAACCATTGTTTCTCAGGAATGAACCCAAAGGAGCATTTCTTCTTTTCCCAATCCCTCACGTTCTCTTATGTATTCCAATCATTCATAGCCAATGACGCGCCATCTCGATGAAATCCTATCCCTCACTACCATAGTCTACTCTGTTCTACCTTGTTAATTAATATGAGGTGACCAAATATCAAAATGAAAAAAACAATCCCTCAAGGGTCTCATTTTGATACTCCATCCACACAGGAGGATATATCTTCGAAAATTAAATAATTTGTGCCAGATATGACAGGAAGAATAAGAAAACGATGCAGGAAAAAAAGAGAAAACACCTCTCTCTCCGTCTCACCATCTTATGGTTTCCCAAAAATGAATCCTTCCTGTTTCACAGTTTATCGAGTTTTTCTGCAATCATCTTATGAAGACGATCGTCCACGAGGCGTTCGACGTCGAAAATCGTGGTACTGGGGATCTTCATTGCAGGGTGCTTCTCCACTCGGCCAACGATCAGGTCATTATAGGCATCCAGGAGCAGGTCCGCCCGTGGTGTTTGTTTTTGGTGTTGGAAGTTTGAAAACAGGCCGTCGACGATCGCGTGGATATCCGTGGTGCCCTGGTCCATCTGGGCGAGTCGTCGTTTGCTCGACTCGATCTGTTTCAGTAAGATGGTTTCGCTAGTCCGGTAGCGATAGATGAGGAACAGGACGATGCCTGTCGCAACCAACGCGAGCAGCACGATGATGATCTCATTGGAGAAGAGGACCCCTACACCATCGGTGGAGGCTTCTGCGCTGTCCTGGATGCGGACGAGCTGAGTATAATTTTGGGTCAACCCTGCGTTGTCGGTGACGGTCAAGGTCACCGTGTACTCCCCTGGAGCAGTATAGGTGTGTGCCAGGACCGCGCCAGTCCCGGTGGTGCCATCACCGAAATCCCAGAGGTACGACGTGATCGTCCCATCGGGGTCATAGCAGCCTGAGGCGTCAAAGACTACGCTGCGGTTCGTGGTTGGTTCCAGAGGCATCGGAAACGTCACGATCGGGGGAAACCCCTCGGAGGTAATCTGTGAAATCGTCACGGTGAGCGGCTCAGACCAGCTGCTGTTTTCCCCATTGGAGTCCTGTGCGATCACCCGAACCGAGTAATTGGAAACGGTTTCCCACGCATGCGACTGAGATACCGAGGTGTTGGACGCGACGAACGCAGACCATTCACTCAGGGACCCATCTCCCCAATCAAAACGCAATCGTACGGAATCTCCATCGGGGTCGATCGCCGTGCTAGTGTAACTATAGAGAACCCCGGTTTGCGCCAGCGTCGGACCACCAGGCGTCTGAGGCGTATCCGGAGGAGTATTCTCCTCCGGGGGATTCTCCGGTGGCTCTGGAGGAGGGTTTGGCGGCGGGCTGGTCCCCCCGGTGATGGTCACCGACCCAGAAGCAACACTGATGTCAAGATAATCGGATTCATTGGTCAACCGCACGTCATACAGACGCAGCGGAGAAGTCCCAGACACGGTTTTCGCGGTAAAGTTAATGCTGACCAGGCTGCCTGCATCCGTAACGTTGCCAGGGCCGACGATCAGGTTATACACATTGATGATCTCCCCAGCAGTGTTATCGATCTCCCCGGCACTAAAAAACGTGTTATACCCCTCAAAAATACTTCCCTCCGTCACCGTGTTGGCCCGGAGAAGCGACGGGTCAAACGACAGTTTCAGCTCAAACGCCTTCACTGGTTGTTGGGGGACACAGTCGATGGTGACGGTAAAGGAACTGCCCGCAGCCACCGTCAGACTCGACGGTGCGACACGCACCGGGGTATCTGCAGCCTGTACAAGGCTGATGTTAGAGACTAATCCGAAAAAAAACACGACCAATAAGACGGTACATCGACGAACCGAACGGGATGATACTCTCCCCATCATCCACTCTCTAGTACTCTTAGTTCGACCCAAAGGCTCACCATCTCACGAAAGACTATCCCACTACGGTATAATATTTTTTTGTTGTTCACTCTTTATTAAGATACGGTGATAGTATATCAAAATGAAAAAGAACCACCCTCAGGGGGCCTCATTTTGATACTCCATCCATATAGGGATATCTTTCTGAAAATTAAATAATTTGTGCCGAAAAAAACAACGAAGGGAAAAAAAGAGAAAAAAGGATGATTCCTCGTCTTCATCCCAGCGATATGGTTGATCCCGATACCTATCAGACACTTCTGTACTCTTCACGAGGGTTCCCTCTTTTGAAAGGTGTACGAACGTCTTGATAGAAACGATCAAGACACCCTTCCAAAATTATCAACAAAAACAGGGAAGGGTACAGGCATCAATCACAAAATATTAATATGTAATTCAAATTACGGTAATTATGATTACGAAATTTGTCAATCGAGGATTCGAGCTCGATGCACTCAATGAGGCATACAAAAAACCAGGATTCCATTTCACTCCATTCTACGGAAGAAGAAGAATTGGAAAAACTGAACTTATTAAACAATTCATAACAGATAAACCACACATCTACTTTCTTGCAACAGAGGGAACAGAAAAAGAAAACATAGTGAATTTCAAACACGCGGCAAAAAAAATCATTGACCTAGACATCGTAAAAGATGACTTTGAAGAGATATTCAAATATATTACCCAACAAGTCACAAAGAAAATGATCATCGTCATCGACGAATTTCCTTTTTTAACCAAAGCAAACAAAACTACCTCCTCGCTCTTTCAACATATCATCGATGAACATCTCTCAAAGACCAATCTCTTTCTCATCGTATGCGGTTCATCGGTCGGTATGATGTACAAAGAAGTATTAGGATATAAAGCGCCATTATACGGAAGAGGAACCGGACAGATAGAGCTCCATCCATTCAAATTCCAAGACGTTCAGACACTCCTAAACAAACCCATCGAAGAATGCATTCAAATTTACGGCATCTGCGGTGGCGTTCCCTTCTATCTGAAAGAATTTACAGAAAAAAAAGAGTTTTTTCAACTCATAAAAGAAAAAGTACTGTCACAAGGAGCCATCCTCAACAAAGAAGCGATCTTTCTGCTCCGAGAAGAACTCGATGAGATCTCCCGATATGCATCCATTCTTGCTGCAATAGCGCTTGGACACACCAAACTAGGAGAAATAATGAACCACTGTGGATTCAAAGAAAAACTGAATATTGCCCCGTATCTACATGTTCTTGAAAGACTGGAGATTATTGAAAAAGAAACACCGATACTCAGCCCAAAAACATCAAGAGGAGTATACAAAATAAAAGACCAATTCTTCAACTTTTACTTCCGATTCATACGCCCAAATGAAAGCATGATTGAAAACAATATGAACGAAGTAATTACTACAATAAAAACCGAATATCCACAGTATCTTGGAAAAATATTCGAACAAATTGCGAAAGAACTGATACGAAAAAAACATCCTTCCACAACACGAGGGAGTTGGTGGCACAACGGAGAAGAAATCGACCTCGTTGCACTCAACGAAAACACAAAAGAAATAGTATTCTTCGAATGTAAATGGAAAAACCTTCCATACACCCAATCGCTCACTATTCTTAAGGAACTCCAAGAGAAAGCAGAATCCGTTGCATGGCAGAACCAAAAAAGAACAGAACACTATGGGCTGATCGCAAAAACAATAGAACGGAAAAATGATCTTAAAAAACAAGGATTTTACGTCTATGACTTAAAGGATTGGATGTAAAAAATAAGGAATGTTACGGAGAGATAGGACACGCCCAAAAAACGAGTAGGTATTGTAATGAAAAAAAAAGGAGGATTACTCGTCTTCATCCCATTCATAGGGCGGGTCCCGGTATTTATCGGGGACTTCTTTGATGCGGATGAGGGTTCCTTTTTTTGAGATTTTCACGAATGCAACCCTAGGATTTACTTTTTTTGGGAAAGACATTCTTTTCAACATGACACCAAAGGCAGGGGAAAAAAAACCATGATTGTACTTCCCCCAATATCCTTGGATTTACCAGGTACTGATACCCCCCCAATATAAAAAGTTTATTTTAGTAAAATATAAAAAAATATAATAGTGTATTTTAGTAAAGTATATAAATTCTCAAACTCTATAGGAAGCCATGGAAAAAAACATTATTAGCCAAATAGTGATCGAACAAGAAAAAATCTTTGAGAAAGATATTCATATTATCCCAAGAGAATTCCCAGAGAACATACAAAACTCCCCAAAGATAATTGTGATTACCGGAGTAAGGAGAAGCGGAAAGTCAACCCTGCTACGACAACTATCGAAACACTACACACACTTCAATTATATTAACTTCGAAGACGAACGACTCATTGATTTCACCTACCATGATTTCAATACGTTGTTAGAAGTATTCCTAAGCCTCCATCCGAAAAGCAACACGTTTTTCTTTGATGAAATACAGGAGGTAAAAGGCTGGGAAAAATTTATCAGACGCTTATTTACCGAAGGATATAAAATCTATGTCACCGGGTCAAATGCAACGTTATTAAGCTCAGAAATTGCGACCAGCATTACAGGGAGAAATCTGAAAATAGAATTATATCCCTTCAGCTTTAAAGAATATCTTTCCTATCATAACACTCCCATAAAAAAGATAGTGACAACAAAAGAACAAGCAATGATTTCAAAACAATCCAACGAGTATATCCACTTCGGGGGATTTCCCGAAATCCTTCAATCGAAAGATTTTGAGGAGCTCAACCAAATCTATCAAGACATTATCATAAAAGATCTGTTAGTAAGACGAAAGATCCGTGATAGCAAAGATTTCAGGGAACTCTCGTTATTTCTCTTAAGTAACATTAGCAAAAAAATCAGTTATAATAATCTGAAAGAATTATTAGAATTCAGTACCACATCAAAAGTAAAAAACTATGTCGACTTTCTATGCGAAGCGTACATTTTTTTCACCATGAACAAGTACGATCCTTCGATAAAAAAACAGATAGTCAATAAAAAAAAGATCTATGCTGTTGACACCGGCATTGTGAATGCCGTCTCTTTTCAATTTAGTGAAAACAAGGGAAGATTACTGGAGAACGCAGTATTTTTAGAATTAAAAAGACGAAAGAAAGACCTCTATTATTTTGAGGGGAAAAATGAATGTGATTTCATTATAAAAACAGGAAGAACTGTCACACACGCAATTCAAGTGGCTGAATCTCTTTCAGATCCAAAGACACGAAAAAGAGAACTCGAAGGGCTCCTTTCAGCACTGGACTCCTTTCATTTAACAAAGGGAGTGATCATCACCTCCGATGCCGAAGAACATCTCATAAAAGAAAACAAGCAAATTACCGTTCTTCCTTTTTGGAAATGGTGTCTGGAACCAATATAAATGGAAGAACGCAGGGAACGGATGCTGCATCTATGAGGATGAAGAAAAGGAAAAGAGGGTACTATGGCTTCAAAGAAAAAAAAATAGATACGACGATTACTCGTCTTCATCCCATTCGTAGGGCTGGTCCCGGTATTTATCGGGGACTTCTTTGATGCGGATGAGGGTTCCTTTTTTTGAGATTTTTACGAATGCAACCATACGTCTCACTTGTTTTACCTCAATGGTTCTAGGTGTTTGGTTGTCCTCTGAGTATTTATAGATTTTTGTACAGACCTGTCCTGTTCTCCTAGAACTCTTGGGTTTCAATGAGAACTGACAGAGAAACACCCCCGGGAGAACCGACCCCTAAGGACTCGTTCTGAGCGGTCGGATACCATTCTGTATCAGGATCCTCAGGAACCATGACCAAGGGTGTGGAATGAAACGAAGTGGTATGTCCAAGGGAAGTCATAGGGGTGATCCAAGCATCGTCTCTTGGGGTTTCTGAACAAAGCAGCCTTTTGTCCTTCTTTTCACTCATCAGGGTGGATAACGATGACAATCCAACGAGGCAGACGATCCAGAGGAACACGAGGCAGGCCAGATCCAGATACTGCTCCCCAAAGGAATTGACATGAACGATGACCGCCTTACTCTCCGACAGGACCGCAAGCACCGTGCGATACGTAATCAACAGCAACCCACCGAGACCGATGCAGTACCCAGGGATCACCAGCAACGCCTTCCTCATGAAACCAACAAGGAGACATAAGGAAATTAATATATAAAACTCTCGTTAAAAACACTGTTTTTTCTTCATAACAATCTGAGGAGTATAGCAAGGCTCTCCGTCATTATTGCGGCGTGATGGGAGAACATGTTTCATTTTTTCTGAAAAGAACGGTCCTCAGGATTGTGATTCTTAAAAGAGAGAACATCTGTATCATTTTCGTCCTAGTCTAAGGAAAGGTGAGCAGTTGTATTGATACATTTTTCTCAACAAATTGATAGAATCGGAGATGACTTTTTTATTCTTCTTTTTTATTTATTTACAGTTTTTACGTTGTATCTTACATTTGGTATTTTTATCTTCTTACAATCAAAATGTTTATATGCGGGTTCTTCATTTGAAACCTGCTACAACATCGGGGAGGCAAGTTCATGATCTTTAAGAATCGGAGGAACGAGTTTGAAATCATCCACCAATTACTCTCGTTTTCTCTGAAGGGGATAAAAAAAACACGGTTGATGTATCAAACCAACATGTCGTATTCTCAGTTCACTGAGTATCTCTCCTGTTTGCTTGAGAAAGGATTTCTCGAGCCACGGAAAGGTAACCCGCATGGGACGTACTTTTTTACCACGGAAAAAGGCAAGACGTTTCTTGAAAGTCTGGCTGCTGCATTGCAGCAGGCGAAATAAGATCTTTACGGTTTTTGTACGAGTTTTTCTAACTGCTCGACGCGATGCTCCAAGCAAAGCATCCGTCCGTAGGTTTTCTCCACCCAATGCTCCATGGTCGACCCAAAGAGTCTGACCAGCTCCAGCCTCTTCTGCATCTCCATTTCATCAAACCCATGCTGCAACAAGGAAAGAAACAGTTCGATGAACCGGGAGAGCTGCTCTGATTCTTCCTCACAGACGCCTTCCATAGGTCATCACGTGACAGCGTAGGAACTACGGATTTTTATAGACCGATGAAGAACAATTCTAGAAAGAAATTCTCGAACATATCTCTCGAAGAATCTTCCTTGGGGGTTTTTATCCCGTGAACCAGATGCAAAATCCGTACTAATCGACAGCACACACCACCTGGAAGCCAGAAGGAAGGAACAGTTCGCCTCTCCCCGAGGTGGCTCGTCTTCCCCGTGAAGATCATGAGTTTTTTCCTTGCCTGCTTCTCTGGTGAGGTGCGACGGGGGAGATGCTCGGCTTTGCACTCCGCCTTACAGAAGAAATCAAAGCAGAAGTATCCCTGATGGAGGAAACGGATCGAGGCGAGGAAATCGTATCTATTGTAGGAAAGAAACACGTGTCAGGCTGCAGTCTTACGTTATGGATTGTAAAAAGAACAGAACATATGAAAATGAAGGGGGAGGATCGTTCGTCAGGTGCACTCCGCCTTGAAAAAGAAATCAAAGCACCTGCAAAGAACACACGGGGGGGATCCCGTGTGAAAAAAAAGAGGTAAGAAAGTATGAGGAAAAATAAAACAGGAACAATCTTTCTTGTATCAATACTCGCGTTAGCGGGTATCGGTATAAGCTACGCTGGTTTTACTGATGTCATCACGGTGTTTGGAACCGTTGATACCGCAACCGTGGAGATTGCTGTAGTTGACTACTCTGGGACTGATGTCTGGAAAGTCTATGGGCCAGGGGCACCACCCGGAGAAATTGTTGAATGGCATGGATTTGTTAACGATCCAGCACGACCAACACAAGCATCTTTAGAACTATTATACCCAGGGTGTACTGTTATCTTGGTTGCATCCTCCTGGGCATTAGCTGGAATCGATTATGATGTCGACATGGTGTGGGACAACATTTTCCCTTGTATTGACTTCACCGCAGACGTCATCATCCATTACATAGGCAGCATCCCAGCAAAAGTAGGTGTTGGAGATCTTGTATGGGACGTAAATGGTTTTGATTTTAGTCCTTACGTAACGTTCGCAGCATACTGGTATATGGATATTAACCCGGATCCTGCAATAGTAGAGTTGCAGAAAGGCCAAGCAGTGGAACTTCCGGTACAAATGCACTACTGTGACTACATCGGCATCGAAGTAACCATTCATTTGGAACAAGATGATGAACTGCAAGATCTCACTGGCACCATGAGTTTTGACATTATGGCCATGCAATGGAACGAACAGCTTCCCTATCAATTCTACCCAACCAAAAATATCGGGAGCGGTTCATTAACCATAATAGGAGTACAGTCGGACTGGGCATGGTTGAACCCTATTGGCTATAATTTTGGAACAAATCCTTATTCATTCGATCTAACAGCTCCTGCGTGTAATGAAGGAGTTGCGCTAATGGGATTCGTCGACACATCCGAAGGAGAATTAGGAGAGCAAGGTGAATGGTCTCCATATTATGCATCTTTTGTCATTCGTGATAACAGCGGCAAATATGTACAGGCAGGTTTTTCGAATACCTGGCTAGGAGCTTGGTATGAACTGCCAGCTCAAAACTGGGACCGCGTTCGCTTGGAAAATAATATGGGATTGCCTCAGCCTGAACGACACCATGTAAATGTTGGAGGAAACTGTGGTTATTTAATAGATGGAACTTGGGTAGGTTACCCCAACGGTGACCTAATCTATGGAAGCACCGAGCGTTATTTCTTCCAGCTGATAGCAGATCCCATCGCCGAAACCTTTACGTTACAAGTGTACGCCATGGGTTCAAGTGCTCCAGACACCATTCCATTCCAAAATATGTACAATTACCCACAATGGAATGAAATAGGGTCGATAACAGTTGGGGCCAGCAATTTTAACTTTGAAGCAGTACAATTCGAAGCAAGACTAGATCCTTCTGGAGACGGGTACACAGATCCTGACGATACGACAACTATCTCATGGTACGACCTGCATATTGGAATACCGCTTAGTTTCAGTGAAATACCATAAGAGCCATAACACAAGAGAGATTGAAGAAAACAGTAACCTAAAAAAAACAGGTGAATTGGAAAACCCCCAATTCATCTCATATTTTTTAATAAAAGACCAGAAAAACCAACGCTAATAAGCAGAAATAAGCATAAAAACTCTCGAGGAAAAACATAAAATAGGAGGAGCCCTATCTTTTTTTAAAAAGAATTGTAGATTAGGGAGGTTACTTACTTACATTTCAGAGGAAAGAACCACCATACTCATACACCAGAGAGAGAAGACCATATGTGGTACATCGTCTTAGGATTGCTTGGATTCGTATACATACTCTTAAACACCTTCATACCAAGCCAGGGGTTCCTTGGCACCTATCTTCTCAACCCCGTTCTCTGGATTCTCCTCGCAATCATAAGCATCCTCCTCTCATACCATGAAGGCTTGTCCATCTTTAAATTCACTAGGGTGCGACGATGGTACCTTGGTAACTCCCCCTGGCAAGCAGGGCTGCTCATCGGTGGATTCCAAGTCGCACTCCTCATCATCGTCGGCTTGTTCGCTGGGTTTGGCACCAGCCCTTATTCCTTCACCCCTGTCTTTCTGCTTCTCAACATCTTCTATGTCAGTTCTTTTCTTATCGGAACAGAACTCAGCAGAGCCTACCTCATCAAACGAGGCGTACAGTCACGACGGTACACCACCCTCGCAATAGGGCTGACCACGCTTATGTACATGCTGTTCCAGATCCCCGCAAGCCAACTCACCTCACTACCAACCTTAGACACCCCGTTGCTGCTTGAATTCATCGGCAAAATCCTGATCACGAGTCTGGCGATGAACCTGCTTGCCTCCTACCTCTCCTACATGGGAGGTGCGTCTGCGTCACTCGCGTACGTCGGCACCCTCATGGTCTTCGAATGGTTCTCCCCGCTGCTCCCCAAACCACACTGGACAATCCTTGCCCTCATCGGCACGATCGCACCTGCCATCGGTTTTCTCCTCATCCAAGGCTCCATCAGAGAACCAGGGCAGAAGAAAAAACGACGCCATAAAACGAAAGGAAACGAGCAAGGCTGGACCGCGGTCGCCATCTTCAGCGTCATCATGGTATTCTTCTCCTTCGGCTACCTCGGAGTCAAACCAACCGTCATCTCCAGCGGCAGCATGCATCCGGCCCTTGAGGTCGGCGACATCGTCGCCCTCACCAAGGTGGACCCCGCAAGCATCAAAGAAGGAGACATCATCCAATTCCAGCAGGAGAACGTCACCGTGATCCACCGGGTCGTCACCATCACCGAAGAAGACGGAAAGACCCAGTTCATCACCAAAGGAGACGCCAATGAAGACCCAGACCCTCAGCCAGTCCCCGCAAACTACATAGTAGGTAAATCCGTATTCACCATCCCGAAACTTGGCTGGGTCCAGATCTTCGTACACAACATCCTACGAAAAATAGGCATCCCTGCCTAAAAAGAGGAACAGAAAATGAACGACACGCAAACACCACAGAAAACAGGCTCCCACCGAAAAAAACGATACCAAGTAATCTTTCTTCTCACCCTGGGGATTCTGTGCATCCTATTTCTGTATGCACTCACCCAAGCCTACGCCGCCTATGAAACCCCAGAGACCCAACGAACAACCCAGACAGTCCTTACCTATGAGAATACCGGATGGTACGACTACACCGTGTCTCTGAAGAACAACACTATCTACGAGAACAAAACCACGCTGGGACCCGGGGAGGGAACCCTCTTCAAACAACTCATCGACCACATCAACGCATCCTTCTCCTACACCTTCAGAATCAATCAGAGCGCAACCATCAACAGCACCTACCAGGTCACCGCGATCATCCAGACGAACCTCTGGACCAAAACTTATACCCTCATCCCCCGCACCTCCTTCAATGAAACAGGAACCACCACGTCCTTCACCGTCTCCTTCCCCCTGCAGTACGCCTTTTATGATGCTATTCTTTCCAAGATAAACGAGGAAACCGGGGTGCCCGCACAAAACCCGATCCTGCTGATCCGCTCCGCAGTCACGGTTCAAGCAACCACCCAAAATAACACCGTCTCCAGTGACTTTACCCCAGTAATCAATATGACCCTGAACCAGAAAACACTAGAAATATCGAAAGAGCTCTCCTTCACCCAACCAGGCTCCGTTACCAAGAGCACCAGCATAACCATGCCAGAGGTCCCAGTACAACGCACCCAGTGGACCATCCTTTCCATCGTATCCCTGATTGGTATGTGTGTTGTCGCATTCCTCACCATCCGCACCATCGAACGACAACCACGAACCCAGAAAGAACTGAAGAAAATGAAGAAAAAATACGGGGAATGGCTCGTCGAGACTAAAACCCATCCTGATACGACCAACGCACGCAGGATCGAGATAAGCTCCTTAGAGGACCTTGCGAAAGTCAGCGAAGAACTCGGAAAACCGATCCTTATGTACGCATCACCACTCCCACTGAATCATCGGTTCTACGTGCTTGATGAAACCACCATCTACGACTATATATTCAAACCAAAACAGGAGAATCACACAACGACCACAACAGACAACCACATGACAACCGAAGGTATAACCATTTCTCAGCTGAAGAAAAAACAGAAATTCCACCGACTTCTTTTCTCAGATAGAAAACACCAATAATCGCAAGTCTGCAAAGGAAAGAGACAGAGCCCCCCAGGATCGAAGAAAAGAACACCAAAGCGGATGCTGAGTGTGTTCCTCCCTTGTTTTATTAAGAAAAAAAAGATGAGAGGAAGCAGACGACCCCCTCGTTTTCCAACTCTAGCAACAGAATGGGTACTAACTGTATAGGCTCTCGATAACAGGTGTACAACAGATGCTTAATAACAGAAGAAACAACACTATAGCCTAGAAAGAAAAATAGGACGGAGAAAAGAATGAAAAAAAACATAGTACCCCGACCACAACACAATCACATGTGTACAACGCTAGTGCTTCCCGCCAGCATCTTCCTGCTCCTTGCCGTCAGCTTCCTCCCCCTCGTTAGCTGTACCACCCCAGCACCCAGCATACCCCTCCCTGACGGACCGGTGACCATGATCGCGACTGATGGTGACGATTCGTATTTCACCATCGACCTCTCCGGTGTACCACCCGGCTTTGAGGTGACAAATACAGATTACCCGGGATGGTGCGCGGACCGCTCCGCGGTGATGCCACGTGGTGAAGAACTCACCGTACGACTCTACAACAGCTACAATACCTCGTTACCACGGTTGTTACGTGATAGAAACTGGAGCAAAGTCAACTACCTCCTGAACCATCACGACGGTGCGACCAAGACCGATGTCCAGGATGCCATCTGGTGCCTCCTCTGCGCCTACCCCTATTCTTCGCTTTCACCAGCAGCCAAGACACTCGTAGAAAGCGCGCAAGACGGATTTATCCCCCAGCCTGACGAATGGATCGCCATCA
>JBAZLE010000018.1:0-20335 GCA_041650455.1 Thermoplasmatota archaeon
ATGGTGATCCATCCGTCGCCACCACCCGTGGTCAAATCAACACCCGGCATTCCATATCCAAGACCGGTGTTTCCCATCGTCGCGATTGCACCACCATGGGGGTTCCGAATGAGCCTCCAGCTGAACGTCTCAGGGACCGGTTGTCCGTGACACCACATATGCATCTGTGGGAATTTCGGGAAGATATACACCATTCCCTCAAGGAAACCATACACCATGGACACATTGAACTGACTGTTATGACACCCACCGATGACAGTAATGGGAAGTTTCTCTTCATTTCGGATGGTATCCATGGGGAATATCGGTCGGGTGAAAAATGGAGGCCACGGACGCAGCGTGGTGACGCTCAACCCTGTCACACTTCCATGTCCCCGATTCCCGGGGACACCCGGGTAATGATCCGCCCAGACATTGGGGCTACCATGACCGGAGATGAACATAAAACCAGCGCCTGCATCCCACGCGTCAATCACGTCTTGTTGTCCGGTGAATAATCCATTGGATGCCCAGATGATATCACGGGAAAACTCTTCAGGCATATAGTACAACGCACCACCACGACCAAGTAATACTTCTTCCCCAGTGGTGTATTCCCCTTCGTAGTACATCTCGGTGTCATTCCGCCAGTCTTCGAACACAATGACATCAGCGCTGTTTTTTATCCAGACATGGATGCTACTTAGTGCCCCATAGGGTTTGGGATCATAGCTTTTCCCTCGGATTGTCAGTACGCCAGAAAGATAGCTCATGTTCGCCCAGAAATAAAACTCGTTGCAATATGCCTCATTTTCTTTGGGGGTGTAAGTGGTGTCTGTGTTCCCAAGAATATTTCCTTCGGAGACGGTCACGATTTCAGCGATGGGCAACCCGGGGTACTCTGAGATCCGCAGGTGATCATCATGGTTAAAGGTAAGGTTGGTCTCTTTGGTGTTATCAACCGTGACATTGATGGTTT
The DNA here is from genome assembly GCA_041650455.1 of Thermoplasmatota archaeon. Classification (GTDB taxonomy): domain Archaea; phylum Thermoplasmatota; class E2; order DHVEG-1; family DHVEG-1; genus SM1-50. The sequence goes on from JBAZLE010000018.1 coordinate 959, forward strand.
CAATCGGCCCGTATTCGGCAGCCGGGTTACTACTCTGTGCATAAATGGTGTAGGTTCCTGTCGGCAGACCAGTGGTGTCCCATTGGATGTTAAGATCCTCCTGGTCGAGGAATCCATCGCCGCTGATCACGGTCATTTTCTTAAACCATTCTGCTCCGTACGTCGTGGTCTCATAGGTGATGATCTTCTCAACCACAGTTTGCACTTCCTTAACGTTGACACAAGCAAGCCTCCCAAGAGAGACATCTGGATACATATCAATACCAGTATCATTCTCATAGCCCTCCATTCTCCATGCTGCAAAGATGCCATCACCGTTGGGATCCCAGCTGGAGAAGTTGCCTCCTTCCTCATAGATATCTGCATAGTACAAGTCGCAGAGGACACCGGGGTCATACAACGTGCTTTCTGACTGTAACGGGAATTTCGGATTGTCATACAGGTTGGTGTATCGGACAGGCAGATGCCAGCCTTTGGTTCCCTCATTTGGGTTGTCACGTGGTTTGGCGAATACCATATTTTTTAAGCCACCAACCAATAAAACGTATTCAACACCCCATGCTTCAATCGCGTCTTTTATAAAATATTTTATCTGCTCTGGCTTGTCAACACCATCATATTCAGTATAGATGTCCTCTGTTGTTTTCAGAACAGTCTGAACTCCATGGCTGTTTTTATGTTCGATGAGTGGTTGAAGTGCGTTTTCAAAGGATTTCGGGGCGATAATCACGAGATTATATTCGCTTTTGAGCGGGAAGGGATTGTGCGCGGGAACTGAATACGTTAAAGAGAGATCTGCATCAGTAGCAATTTGAAGGGTGCCGGTCGCAGGTGTGTATCGAATCGGATAATAATGAATGCTGACAAACGTCACATGCTCGTTGTTTTTATTCAACCCTACCCCAATCGAGGTCGTAAACCATTTCTCAGGGTATGGCGTGGTCATGGCGTAGACTTGTGCGTCTTTGATTGTAGCGTAGGCGGCTAGGGTTTGATAGTCTTCGGTAAGAGGCACCATCTGTGCAGCGGGTCGAATTTTTTGTTCAATGTGTTGAGTGGTAATATCACGAGGGACGAGAGAAATCGAAATATCGGTTGCCCCAAAAGGAAGCTCTATGGTACGAACGATCTTTGGGAGCTGGGGTTGACCGGGGTTGGTTTGAAAGGTCGATGTTCCTGCAAGTTCGATGAGCAGATATCCGTCCGTATCCACGGATTGTTTTTGGATCGCTGGCGTGCTGATATGCTCAGAAAGAGACTGTGTTGCTTCTTGCCTACCTTGTGTTCCAATAGCTCCTATGGCGGAACTGATTAGAATTCCCACAACAAACAGAATTGTTATGTTCTTCATTTTATTTTTAACCCCCTATTATTGTATTGTATATTATAGTTCAGGAGTAATTAAATATTTGGGTCCTATTTCTGAGAAGAACAATCATTGTTTTCTCCTTGGCAATCCAAGGGATCTCTTCGCATTCTGTAATGTGTTTGTTTATAAAGAATGAGGGAAAAAAACTTGTTACGAGGCGCCTTTAATGTGTTTTATCGTGATAAAATCAGCTGAATCCCCCTTATGGATTGTTGATACTACGGTGATTTCCACGGGCAATTCGGTGCGTGTTTTGGCGAGGAAAACGGTTCGAAACGAGTTGGTCGAACTTCCCTTCAACCGGTTCAGATAGTATTTTCTCGCATCCTCAAAACCACTCGGAGCGATAAAAACAAAAAAATTCTTCTGCAACAGCTCAGTGCGTTCATACCCTAGGAACTCCGCCAACGCGTGACTGATCTCCTTAAAGACCCCTCGCTGGACCACCGCGACGATCGGATCCGGGTCATTAACGATGAGATGATTTTCTATTCGTTCTTTTATAACTATTCTCTCCTCCGCAGAAAACGTTCGTTGGAGGTTGTCTTCCTTCGCCAGGGGGTTCTCAACTGATGGAAGGGGAGTGGAAAAGGGGACAGGAGACGGTGGTGTGTGGTGAAAAAGACTGTGTTGTTGCTCAAATGTTTTTTCTAATTGTTCGACGCGTTTTGTTTTTCGTTCCAGGTCGTCTAGCACGGCATGTATCCTCTGAACGATCGCTTCAGATGTTCTCTCGAATTCAGCGACATTGTGTAAGAGGACGGGGGCGGGCGGTGCTGGGGAATGCGGTGCTGGTTTCACAAGGAGCGGGGGTGGTGGCGGAATCAGAGCGGAAAGTTCCGCTTTGTTTGTCGCAGTTGGTTCTCTTCTGCGGAAGAACGTCGGGGCTTGCACGCCTTTTAAAATATACTGATAATCTATGAGCAGAATCAGTAACAGGCAGCCGAAGAGAAGATAATGAAAGACATAGGTAATCTCCATCGGATTGAACATGATGGTGACCGCGAGGCTGCAAAGCATGAGAACCGTGGGGAGGAAGGAAAGCAGTAAATTGCGTTTGTTCGCCTGGAGATGAAGTCCCGTATCGACAGCTATAACCAAAAGGGAGAGGGAGAGCAGCTGCATGTTGCTGAAGCCAGAGAGGAGGTACAACGGGGTGAGGTCGAAGATAAAACGCGGTTCATACGATGCTTGGAAGAAGAAGATAAAAATGAATTTAACCAAGAGATAGATAGAGAAAAATATCAACAGACAATTCGGAACGAGCCAGGAATGACTATGGAATTTTTCCGAATCTCGCTTTTCTTTTTTCGCGGAACCCTGTTTTTTTAAGATAGTACATCACACCAATTGAGGCAAAGATGATTGCGATGAGATCGAGAAGAAACGGAGGGATGGTGATGGTAATCTGCATCCCTATCCATGGAATCACGATGGTCGTGCCACTTCTCAGTGATTCTTCACTGTTGTAATAAATGTACGCCTCCGCAGGAGCCGATCCTGCTCGATCATTAATCACAATGCGTAGACCGGTAAAAAAAGTTTTTCGAAAAACAAAGCGTATTGAGATGTCACAGCGTTCATCAATGGTTTCCTTTGCATTCGATTTTTCAAAGAAACACTTCTCGACATCCAACAAGTGCATCTTTGGGGGTGTTTCGCTGAACTCATTAATTTCAACAAAGGAGTCCAGACTGCGATACTGCTCGAAAAGAAACGTTACCAGCTTCTTTCCGTACAAATCAAGAGTCACACTGACATTGCTGATGTCAGCCCAGGAGTTATAATCGGAAATATTCAAGTAGACCCGGATGTAATTCCCCTGCTGTTCGACCCGGATGTACCCGTATTTTGGTGGAACGTTTATGACCCCGACGCCTGCCTCTCCTGCTCCTGCGTGGAACGGTACAACGACAAGGCAGAGGAGGACAGCTGTGAACAGGGTGAAAACAGGGGCAGTGACTTTCCTCATTTTCCCTCTGTTACCTCTTTCGATTTCGGAGGTAGGAAAGAATCATATAGAGAAGGACAAGAAGAACGATCCCGACGATGATGATTTGCATAAGGGAAAGAGGACCAATGGAGTCTTCGTTGGAGGACGATTGCGGTGGTCCGATGCTGATACGAGTGGTGTAGGTATTCGTACCCCCGTTCCCGCTCACCCGATAGATAAGGATCCCGGTGGTGCCTTCGCTCAGTGCCTTGATGGATACAGTGATCATCCGCTCTGAGGTATTAGTGGAAGTAAACGAAAGCGGAGACGTCTTCTCCGTGTTCCCATCAGAGATTTTCAGGATACTGATGTTTCTCCCATCCGCCCAGAGTTCAAGAGTCACTGCTCCATTTCCAGAAATATACGCGGTAATATCTCGAATCTCCCCTTCGTACATGGTTATTTTTTCGAGATATTGGAAGATGATCTTGGTCCCTGGAATTTCAATAATTTCATAATTACTATGTCCAACATAGATGATCAACTGTGGTACGTCAATGACAAAGGAGCTGTACAGGGTGACGGTCGCATTGGTGTCAATAAAATACGCCGGGGGATACGAGCCGTTCAACTGGATATCGATGACCTTCACCCCTGGTGGCCAACTTTCTGAATGGACGGTCACATATTGCGTGAGGGTTGCATCAGGGAAAAAATTTCTATTAACAGCGGACATCTCAACTTCATCGTATGTTTCGGAATCGAAATCGACATAGAGGGGGATGTTCCCGATATTGCCGATTTTGAAGAAATTATCCCCTTGAGCATCCATGATGGTGAAGGGATCAACCCGGAAGATGATGGTGGATGGTTTGCTAAGAGAAACACCGGTTTTTGGTTTTTCTGCCACAATTTGTTCTGAATGAATGGTTGTTCCACCATGTGTAACTTCGATGGTCCAGTTCTCGTAATAATCAACGATGTTTGGCATAGAATCCTTTATACCGACGCAAAAACTATACTGGGTGTTCGTCTGCTGACAGAAGTTTGGTTGCAGGTAGACAGTCCCATATCCGCTGATATCGTTCCAGATATTTGCAGTCGTCGTGTCATACGTCCATTCGTAATAATTTGTCTCATTTTTTGCCCCTCCCGGAAGCTGATGTCCTTTATAGAATCGTACGGAGAGAACATCGACGATTTCACTGATGGTGAGATTCAGGTAATGCCAGACACCTGCGACAAGGACCGGGTGGTCAAAATGGGTTTGTTCCTCCCCTCCGAGCATCTGGAGGGATAGAGACGTCACGTCCGCTGCTGAGGCAAATGGTACGAGCGTGGTACTTAACAGTACAAGGATGAAAAAAACACACCATTGATTCGTTGATTGCGTTCCCACTCTCCTCTCTCCTGGAAATCTCTTAGACTGTGCAATGACCCATCCGTATTTCTTATCTTAATTCGTCTATTAAAAGGTTTTCTTTGAAAAGAATTTTTTCGTATCTTTAACGGAGGAAAAAGAAAAGAAGACCTCGAATGTAGAGGAACAAAGAAAGGAAAAAAAGATGGGGTGTATGACTAAGTCGTCATGAGATGATAGTGGATCGGAGCGACGTAGTCTCCCGCCATTTGACCAAAAGGAATATCACATTTATATTGGACATCGCTGGTGAGCAGAGCAGTACCGTTCGCTTCTGCAAGATGATACGACCCCATGCTTCCATAGAAATAAATCACACCCGGACTTGCAGTGAAGTTATCGAAGGTATCAAGGTCACCACCGCGTACCCAAATTCTCTCACGGGAGATGGTTGCTGGAAATGTTCGATGAACCAGGGTTTCGACATCCGTGGTAAGAGAATAATTCCCGTTGGACCGCGTGATGAGCGTGATATTACTATTGGCTGTTGCGTTTTCTCCAGGTTGACCAATGATGGTTGGCCAGCCGGCACTGACGATTTCGCTGTACGAATAAATCCCGAACTCATCGACGAGCCAAATCGTAATAGGGTCGGAAGCGCCTTCACCACTATCAGTGACCTCAATAAGGAAGTTCCAGGATTCAGCATCTGTTGTCGTGTTAGAGGTTGTATCCCACACGCCGTCACCAGGAGCATATCTCACCTGGTAACTCGGGATGAATGAGAAGGAAAGATTATGACATTCCGTGTTTCCTGCACTTCCGTAAGGATCGTATCCGACTCGATCCAGATACGTCCCTTCGGTGAACTCCCCCCCGTGAGGCCAGTGCATCCTCCAGACTGCAGTACCGGTGGTATTTTCATACTGAAGATATAAATTCCAGTTTCCCCCGAGTGTCTGGTTAAACGTGCTCCCGTCATCCCCGTGGTCATACCAGGCGAAGATATTGACGTATTCGATATCGTCCCAGCCTTGATCACTACTGATATTGACAATAAATCGATATTCCGCGCTGTCGTTGACATCGTTTTGCGTGTTGAGTCGGGACACCCAGGTACCTGATTGATTGTATTGGAAATCATACCAAAGGAACCTAGGTTCGAGATGTAAGACGGTGACATTTAAGGTCGTTGAATTATGCCAGTAGTATGGGACATCCCCAGGATCTGCACTCCCAATCATGACGATTGGTCCAATAAAAAAGATATTGACTACTAAGGAAATCATTATTGATATGCCAATGAGAACTGCTCTTGATTTTCTCTTTCGTTCCATCTCCATTTTTTCCACCTTCTTCCATTCCATGTCGAGTTACTTTACGACATGTTAACACATGGCAGGTATGCGTTTTGGTAGAAATGATATTTAAAGCTTTTTTGTCAAAACGTCACTCTGCAATAGCATCATCTATGGAGGATGTGCAGAGAAAAACACGAACGGATGAATGAAACATCAAAACCTTCCCCAAAGGAGCAAGGGATCGCTTTTAGGAAAAAATCACCAAAATAGTCTATTAGGTTGTCTTAAGATGGTAACTGATGGGAGCCGCATATTCTCCCGCGATTTGCCCAAGAGGAATATCACACGTATATTCTACATCATTTGTCGAAACATTCGTCCCATACGGTTCAGCAAGATGGTAGGCCACCGCAGACCCGTAGAGATAAATGAAATCGTTCGCAGCAGTGAAATTCTGTGACATATCAAGATCCCCACCTCGTATCCAAATCAGTCTACGAGACATGTTCGCCGTCGGATGCGTTCTATGAGTTAAGTTCTCCACATCAACAGACAGAGAATAATTCCCATTCGAGCGTGTGAGCAACGTGATGTTCGTCTCAGCGGTTGCGTTCTGCCCTGGATACCCATAGATCACAGGCCATCCTGCACTGACGATTTCAGTATAGGAATAAATTCCGAATTCATCTTGGATCCATGACGTGTAATTCTGTTCGTTTGACGCTTGGATTCTAAAGTTCCAAGACTCAGGATCATTGGTCGCATTCAGGGAGGTATTCCAATCCCCGTCACCAGGGGCATATCGAAACTGGTAGCTGGGGACAAACGAAAATGTGAGATTATGGCATTCGGTGAATCGGGGACTACCGAAGGGGTCAAGCTCCACCGTTTCTGAATAATCGCCTTCGAGCACCTCACTCCCCTGAGGCCACAGCATGCTCCAGGCCGCAGTACCGGTGAGATTCTCATACCGGAAGAACAAATTCAGGTTTCCTCCTAGCGTCTGATTATACACGGTATTGTCATCTCCGTGATCATACCAGGCAGTAATGTTGACGTACGTGATGTTCTCCCACCCATTATCACTGCTGATATTGACAACAAAGCGATATTCTGCTGACTCATTCACATCGTTTTGAGTATTCAGTCGAGAGACCCAAGTACCAGAATCATTGTATTGAAAATCATACCAATTAATCCGTGGTTCCAGATAGAGAACCGTCACGTTTAACGTCGTCTGATTGTGCCAATCTTCGCTGATATCCCCCGGGTTCGCCTTCGCAGTGTTTATGATGAACGGTTCAACCCAGAACATCCCAGTAAACAAGAAGAGAACTAATACTGTTACAATGAGGACTGAATATATGTTCTGCTTTCCCATCCTTTTAGCCCTCGATAGTTTTTTCTGACCATTCACAATGAAGTTAGTATGTTAGGGTGCAACTTGTTAATTCAATGTCCATCATATAAAACTTTGGGTCTTGAATGTACATTTTTCGTTTCAAAAAACACTGAAAAATAAAAGAATCGCTATGAGGAATCATCCTTCTGTTTTATCTTTGTGGTGACATGAGCGGTATATTCTCCATGAATGGTCCCAAAGGGGATGTACACACTAAACTGAACATGAACGATTTGACTGGTGTTGTCTTTATGAAAAATTCCTGACGTGTTGATAACATCAATAGCATACAGTTCTCCGATGCCATCAAACATCATATCAGCGGTGATATCATCGGTACCATCTGCATCTGCACAAATGTAGACATTATTTGCTACAGCGATGAAATCACCGGACGAAATGTTCGTTAGATTTTCCTCGAAATAAATACTGATGTTAAAGGCATCATTTGACGAATACGTTATAGTGACAACATTTGATGTTGCAGTATACCCTGGTGGTGCTCGGACTCCAACCCAGTTGGTTTCCGGTAAAATTGTTGCATATTTATAAATTCCATATTCATCTCTTTTCCAGGATTGTAATCCAGAGGTATGGGTTGCAGTGATATTGAAATTCCAGGAAAAAGGATCGTTAAAAGTGTTTTGAGTGACGTCCCACGTGTTGTTACTGGATGCACATCGCATTTGACTCAAGGGTTTGAAACTAATGGTAATAACCCGTGTTGTACTATTGATAATTGTCTCTGTGCAATTGACAGAAATCAGCTGTGCCTCATCATCAGGCCAGAGAAGCCGAAAACTTGCGTTTCCTGTGATAATCTCATATCGGAGATGCATATTGAGGTTCCCTCCAGCGGTTTGATTGTAGACACTCATCTCATTTCCCTGATCGTACCATGCGTGTATGTCGATAGAATCAAGATAGACCCACCCTAGATATGACGTGACATTGACGGAAAAATAATATTCTTCATTCACGTCAAGTAGACCAGTCGCATTGTTGAGTTTTGACCCGCTGCCATTGCGTAAATCATAGCTGTTAATCATCGGTGCAACCGGTTCCACATAATGACACCAAGCATCTGCGATGTTCGGGACATCTTCCTTATTGTTGTTCACATCGATAGCTAGAGAATAAAACCAGTAGTAACCAAAACCATCGGGAAAATTGAAGTTCCAATCCCAGGGATAACTCGTGTCAGGATTGCTTGCGTTGTCCCATTGCGCATATCCTTGTTGCTCTGCACCGACACTGCCCCATGTCGGCGGTGTTGGCCAATATTTTCTCACAAACACGGTATCGACGAGCACATAATTGGTGGAATCCATATTGTTTCCATGGACATGAGACACCAGATAATCAGCGGTGGTTTTCGTCGCATCGGTCACCGAGCGGGTCGTAGCGCCATTACAAGATGGATCGACGAGGGAGACATAATTTGCTCCTGAGACGTTAATTTGAACATGATACCAGGTGTTTACGGAGGCGACAGGGAACGCAGGTCCTAAATGCGTCCAGGTGGTAGGACTGGTAAATATATGAAATCCGCCATCACCACCAGCGGTCTGTAGGCGCCAGCAGTACCCGTTCGTCCAGGATAAGGAATTTACTCTCCAACCAAATTGATGAGCGATTTTTGGAGTTCCTGCCAGATACATATCATATTCGATTGTCCCGTTTTCAATCTGGTAACTGGCAGTACGAATCCGTGTGTCTTGATTGGTTCTGTTCGTAGGAATAGAATTGTCAGGAAGATGCATGAGGGCGGGGCTGGGGTTTCCCTGGCTTTGATTGATGAAAATAGAGTCCGCGTTCCATGAATCCATCACCCATTTATCAAATCCATCGGAGAAATCATCGAAAAAATAAAAGGTGTTCTCTCCACTGCTCATCGTCGTTGCATTGCTATTGCCGTAATACAACCAAAGCGATGAATCATTCAAGGAATTGTTCACCCAGAAGGTCGCTTGAGTCCCCGAAGTATAGTTTCTCAACCAAAACGACAGTTGTGTCACATTGTCTAAATAGCTGATGAAACGGATGTCACTAAAATCGCTTTGCACATGACCATTGCAGGAAACATCCCCGCCCGTGGTGTTCCCGATGATAATCTTCATGTGATAACCCTCGTTCTTACCAGAAATATTGACCTGTTTGCGGTATAACCAGTTTGGATTCCACCATGATGAATTCTGCGAGGAATAATAGTACCATAGAGCCACAGTTTTCACATCATCACTGGCGGTCGCACGAATGGATAAGGGAGTATAAGGGATAAGAGATGGTGAAATAGAAGTGACCTGGGATGATGGCTTGGAGGTATCGTACCCACATTGCGCGTCATACGCTGGTGATACCGGCGGAACTTCTCTGTTACCCGCGTAATCATATGCGATGCTGTAAAATTGATAATGACCTTCTCCACTCAGAAACGTAAAATTCCAACTCCATGGTACATTCTCGTCTTGACCAAATGAAATCCATTCCCCCCAACTGGAGCTGTTGCTTTCTCGATAGCGGTAGTAAAGGGTGATGTTTTGTACTCCACTTGGAACATCACTCGCATTGGTCACGGTGAGCAGGACAGGGTTTCCTGTGACGTTATACCAATAGGGGCTGATCAGGTCAACCTGAGAGGAAGGTGGTACTGTTTCAAACCCACAGAAGGTATCGTTCCCAGTATAATATTCGACACTGCTCTCATTATCAACCGCAACACTATAGAAATGATAATACCCATCACCATCAGGGAACGTAAAAATCCATGAAAGAGAATTCCAGGGGTCGCTATCGATCTCAAAGAGGATTGGAGCTGACCAGCTAGTGTTATCAGAGCTGTAATAGTAATACAAGGTGACGTTGTATAATCCGCTGCCATTGAAATCAGTCGCCTGCCCTGTCATGAGTAATGGTGAGGTGCTGTGCCAGTACGGGGTGATGTCATCGACTTCTGAATATGGTTTTGTGGTGTTGTAGGCGCATTCTGTATCATTATCAGGCATTGTTGGAGGATCCTCCGCGTTCCCTGCACTATCGATTGCGATACTATAGAATTGATAGAAGCCTTTGGCTTTCGGGAAGTTAAACACCCAGGACCAGGGCGCAGTTGTATCTGATTCAAAAGAAATCCAGGGCCCCCATGAGGAGTCATTATCTAACCGATACCGATAGTATAACACTAGACTGTTCAGACCACTTAGAAAATCACTGGCGTTCGAACAGTTGATGATCACGTGTCGATCTGGTTCGATGTACCAGTAAGGGGTGATATTGTCTAATCGTGAGGAAGGTTGAACTGTATCAACACCACAAAAAGCATCCACAGAAGGTGGAGTGGAGGGTACTTCAATGTTGAGTTCTCTATCGGTTGCTCTACTAAAGAATCGATAGTATCCATCACCCTGCGGAGGAGGAAACGACCAGAGGTAAGGGCTCGTGGTATCATTAGTACCGTAGAGCATCCACCCGGACCATCCGGATACGTTGTCTGCACTATAATTATAATACAATGCGATTTCTTTTATTCCGGTGCCGTTGTCTGATGCAGTGACTGAAATCTGCAGCGGGGTTGTCTTCTGCCAGTACGGTGATACGGGTACAACAGATGAAACCGGATATTCATCATCATAAATCCAGGTAAGATTGACATCATGGACGGTGGGAGTCAGATACGTATTTCCTGTGAGATTGATTCTCCATTGAACCCATCGTTGATCTGGAACGTAATTGACAGTGGTATACCAGAGCGCGGTAGACAGATTCGCTTGCGTGTCCGCAGCTCTCATCCAGGCGGTAACCAGGGTCCATGAAGGTGTCGTGTGATTCACAAAGATATTGTTATAATCTGGGATGTTCCTCGTGGTATCATACGCTGGTGAGACGAGACTTCCACTGGAGTAGTACCCGCTCTCGTTTCTTTCAACCGAGACATTCACCAAATCGACATAGACATGTTCGTTGTTGTCAAGTCCGACGACTCTCCACCGTATCTGAAAATTTGATATGAAGTACTGTGAATCGGTAATCTTTTGGGAATACTGAGCCCAGGCACCATCTCCCACATTATCTAATCGGGTAATTTGATCCCAGGTGGCTCCGTTGTAGTAATCAAGATAATACTCCCCATTATCTGTTCTATCTGAGTATCCCCAGAACCTGACATAGATTGCTGTCACATTGGAACCACTACAGTTCATGGAGGGGGAAAGCAGGTTACCGGAAGCACCCCCACCCCCTACTCCATCAAAATCAGCGGAGGACGTTCCCTCATAAGCGCGATCGCTTTCCTTGTTCCAAACGCTCCCGGTTGGATCTTCGGACCATCCCGTTGGAGGCCAAGTGCCCTCGAATCCCTCATTGTTGATCTGGGAAAAATTACGTAGATAGAATCGTTCCTGGAGATGGAAAGAGTCATCACTGACGTTGATGTTGGTCTTCGTCCCGTTGATAAAATCACTGGTGCTGGTTTGCAACCAATTTTCTGAGGCAAGGTTATTGGCAAAGACGATATCATCGCCAAACCGGAACCTCAGGGTATGGACCCCAGGGGTAATCACCTCGGAAATCTCATAACAAGTTTCATTCGAGGTGAAATTCGGGATACAAACAGAGTCGTTCACCCAGAAATACTCGAACGTTTCATTTCCTTTTGTACATTCCAAAAATCTCAAATCAGGATTCGTCTCCGTAGTACTCCAGGTGGTCCCATTGACAGCGGTAATCGTCAAATCCGCGCAACCAATGGTTGTAAAAAACACGGTCCATTTTCCACCAACAAGGGGATAACTGTGACTGTTCAGAATCGTGATGGTACGGCTGTTTTCCTGTTTCTGCATTAGGGAAACTAAGGGTATCATTGATGCAGAGAGCAGAAGAGCCAGCACGAGAATGATCATCAGTCTCCGCAGGGTCTCTGATTGTTGTTTTGAAAAACCAGTGCCTCCCGTCCGTGTGTGACTAAAAAACAAAGTAGCGGTTGTCTCTTTTTGTGTTTCCCGTAGCTTGGTGCGAGGATACAGTGAAACAGCGGTTCGTATCGACTCCTGTGTAATGATGGACGCACCAGGGGGTTTGTACAAATACTTTGTTCTTTGCTCTGATTTTTCTTTATGCGGTATGGTCGCTTGTTTCCGAAAGAGGTTATCAACGAGTTTTTCGACGGTGGCTTCGGTTGTTTCATGTTTTTTTTCTTTGGGGCAACAGTGCAATTCGTCTTCAGACAGGGGATTTTTTTGTTTTGTCGTTGGTTCAAAAACACCGATGATGGCGGAAAAGAACAAACAAAAATCACCGATGATCACCTGAAACGATAGTGAGGATGATTCTTGGTTGTCCACAAAAACTGTGATTGTCCAGCTTCCCGGGTTTGCTTTCTGGGAGATGCGAAGTGAAAACGAATAGGTCGTGTTTTCCTGAGAACAGTGAGATGAATCGATATAGGAGGTGTCATACCCGCTGGTATCTTCCCATGCACCATGGTCATATTCCCAAGAGTAATAATTTTTCTCAGAACGATTCTCCGGAGTTGGCTCGGTGGTTCCGTGGAACGCGATGATGCAGATGTTTTCATGCTCAGTGAGAAACATGACATCGAGGGTTTGGAACACCCCAGCGATGAGAACGGAATTCCCCAACGACAGGTGAGTGGGAACAGCGAGTTCGTTTCCTGAAGATGCATCGACGCACTGCACACCGACGAGGAGAAACGGCAGTAGCACTAGTGCTATAACTGTCGTTCTGATTATGCCACAGGCTCGCAACCCATCCGAAATATGCATCCAAGGAAATGAATTCGTTTTCCGTATTTATAACTTACTTCAGGGCATTACCCAAAAAAAAGCTAGATAGAAAAAATCCATGATACAGAACCCGAAGACAGTGTCATTCTAATCCTTGTAGTATCTGCGTAACATGCGTAACGCGTTCAGAGTAATCCACTTGCTTGGTTCTCCTTTCTGTTCTATGTTTACCTGATAACGGCCGTTATATGAATTCTCAAGGGCCCATCTTCCCTGCGAATCCTGTTTTGAGACAACCAGATCGACAGCGTCCTGCATACGGGTATCTTTGTAGCCGAGTCTGGTCAATATTCCAAGGATCTCCAACGCATCTGTTTGGTACATGAGGGGAAAACCGAATTTCAGCCACCCTGGTTTAGGGACGCGGTTCAGATTATGGCTGCTTTTATACACGTGATGCACCAAGAAGTACTCCGCTCCTTTTTGTATCATTTTTTTCGTTGCAGCAGAACGTGCGTTCTCTGGGATTTCCGCAAGTGCCTTTAACGTCTTCACCGCCCCCATATGGCAGCTATGTCTCCCGAAACATCCCGTCTTCAATCGGTCATACGGCCAACCTTTTGGTAGCTCTGCGATCCGGTCATCGAATCGTTGGTAGGCGGTAATCCATCCGATTGCTTGTTGAAATCGGGGTTCCTTGAGGTACCCAAGGCGGATAAGGCTCCAGACCATGTTCCCGGTCAAACACGGGATCACCTCACTATGACGACCACCTCCTTTTTTTATACTCGTGGAATACGCAAAGCCGCCGCTTTCTAAATCCTGTGAAACAGAGAGGAGAAACTCACATCCATTTCGTATCCGATCGTCATTACCATCAGCGCCAAGCTCTGCAAGGATTAAAAGCTGCCAGACCGTGCCTTTGTATTTCGCTGCGTAAAATCGTTCTGGTTGCTCCCAGTACCCCTGTTTCTTTTGCTTCGCTAAGATGGCAGGGACGACTCCTGTGGTCATGATGTCCTGCTTTGTCTGCCTTACGTCTGGGTTTTTGTCTGATTTATCCAATAAGTCTCGTAAGGTGAAATATCGTACTGAGGGATTGTTGTTTTCCAACAGCCACTCAATGGGATCACCATGAAGAAATGATTTCCATGCGTTCATAACTATTGGCCTCAGTTCGTTTCTTAAGTAAGTAAAATGTACACACCCAAATAAGGATTGTTAAAAATAAATAATCATATTAAGAGGAGGGGGTGCTATTCTGAGAAATAATGGTATCATAAAAAATATATTTTGCTCGTTCATGACGAAATAAGGTATTTGAGAAAAAAAAATCGGTGGGGAAATTTTTAAGAACCATCGGATATTGCTTAACACCAATACCTGGCGGAGGTACTCATATGAACATCCCTGTGAAAAACAATGTCTCTTGGGTCGGGAAAATCGATTGGGAGCTCCGGAAGTTCCATGGAAACGAGTTGTCCACGCATCGGGGTTCAACGTATAATTCCTATCTTATCAAAGAGGAAAAAGTTGCTTTGATTGATACGGTGTGGGGCCCGTTTGCAAAAGAATATGTAAAAAATCTTGCAACGGAAATCGACCTGAAAAAGATTGATTATGTGATCGCGAACCATGGGGAGACCGACCATAGCGGTGCGCTTCCTGAGCTGATGAGGCAGATCCCAACGACGCCGGTGTATTGTACTGCGAATGGGGTGAAATCCCTCAAGGGACAGTACCATGAGGACTGGGATTTCAAGGTTGTGAAAACCGGTGAGCGGCTCAGCCTGGGGAAAAAAGAGCTCGTGTTCATCGAAGCACCGATGCTGCATTGGCCGGACTCTATGTTTTGTTATCTTACCGGTGATAATATCCTGTTTAGCAATGATGCGTTCGGGGAGCATTATGCGTCGGAATTCATGTTTAATGATCTGGTTGATCAATCGGAGCTGATGGAGGAGGCGATGAAATATTATGCGAATATTCTTACTCCGTTCAGTGGATTGGTTGAGAAGAAAATCAAGGAGGTGCTCGCCTTCAACCTGCCTGTTGATATGATCTGTACGAGCCATGGGGTCATCTGGCGAGAGAATCCAAAAAAAATCATCGAAACCTATCTGAAATGGGCGCAGAAGTATCAGGAAAATCAGATCACGATTCTGTATGATACGATGTGGAATGGCACCCGGGTGATGGCAGAGCAGATCGCGAAAGGGATTGTCCAAGGGGATTCGACTACGACGGTGAAACTTATCAACATCGGACTGAGTGATAAGAACGATGCGATCACGGAGATCTTCAAATCCAAGGCGATCCTTGTTGGCTCACCGACCATTAACAAAGGGATCCTGACGGCGGTCGCATCCCTGCTGGAAGAACTCAAAGGGTTAGGTTTCAAGGAGAAGAAGGCAGCAGCGTTCGGCTGCTATGGGTGGAGTGGGGAGTCGGTTCGTCTCCTTACCGATCATCTGAAAGCTGCAGGGTTCTCTGTGGTCGACGAGGGATTGAAACTCCTATGGAACCCAGATGACGCAGGCAGAAAATCCTGTGTTGAGTACGGGAAAAAATTTGCCAAGAACGCCTAACCATTTCACAAAAAAAACCTATAAGGGAGGATATGTAGGTGCAGACGCAGATGCATATACGGACGTGTATGAAATATCATCATTTAATTCGATATTTTCTTCAATAAGATTTTAGATATTCATTTTTATTCAATAGAATGAAAAATGAACGATATTCTTCGAGCCCAAGTAATAATGTTTATATATGTACTCCTCTTTATTTTAAACGTGGAGGGTATTGTATGAAAAATAAAAAAATAGATAACTCTCTGATTTTTCTTCTCACCGTGGTCGTGATGCTTTCCACCATGACTTCGTTTTCTGGTAGCAATGTTGCCCAACAAAAAGAGACGACACTGCTCGTACGAACAATTACCTTTGTTGAGAAATCCTCTGGTCTTCAAACACCAGCAAAAGAAGGAGGGAATACCGAGTACGAACTTGCTGACATGAACAACGATGGAAATGTAGATCTTATCTCGGTGGGTGACCATGGATCTCCCTATATAGGTACGCAGCAGCATGGGATCATGGTGTGGCTTGGTGACGGTGCGGGAACCTGGTCTGTTCATCAGGTTGGTAACTTTGGCTATGGTGGGATAGAAGCAGGGGATCTGAACTTAGATGGATTTCTTGATGTGGTGTGGGGGATCCACCATAACTATGCGACCCCAGGTTCTGGTTTTGGTGATACATTACTTGGAGCGGCATTGGGTGATGGGACTGCCTTGAACTGGATTCCCTGGGCGACGGGGCTTGGGACCAGTGGTGAGGACTGGGGGATGTTTGAATGCGGTCTTGCTGATTTTGATTGCAATGGTTCCCTTGATCTTGTTTCCCAATCGTTTGGCTGCTGCAACGGATATCATCTCTATGAAAATCATGGGGATGGAACCTGGGCGCAAGTATGGTCGTTGCCAGGTGGGAACAACGATAATAACCTGGAAGTGGCTGATTTCAATGCCGATGGATTCTTGGATTTTGCTGGGAACCGTGAGGGAACCCATGTCTTTTTTGGTGACGGGACTTTCAATTTTACGATGACACAGACGGGTCTGCCAGGGGGCTCATGGAATGGTCTGGATTGCGGGGATATATATGAACAACGATGGACGGGATGATCTGGTGATGGGAGGCGGCTCATCAGGGGTTGGCTGTTATGTATATGATATAGAGAATAACGACTGGGACGCGGCATCCAGCGGTCTTCCGACATCAGGAGCATATTACCCTCAATTCGGTGATATCACTGGTGACGGATGCTTTGATATCGTCGCTTATGCAGGTCCGACAGGTTATGTCTATGTTGGTGATGGAGACGGACATTGGGTCCTTGATGGGACGTTTTCGATGCCGTCTCCCGGTTACTTCTCAGCTTTTCTTGTGGATGGTGACTTCGACCATGATGGTCGTGAGGATGTCGTCATTCAGGCGGAACAAGGGAGTTGGCCATCGTATCAAAATATACTGAAGGCTTTTTCCCCCTGGGTTGCACCAAGTGTGCTTTCTGCGTTGGTACAATCACCACATGGAGGAGAGATCCTCAGAAGCGGATCGATTCGGAATATCCGCTGGCTTTCTGCTGTTCCTGCGTCACAAGGTGAAGCCCTGGTTGATATTTTTCTTTCTCATCATGGTGCTGCTGGTCCCTGGGAACCCATTGCGACGGATATTCCAAACAATGGGTGGTACCAATGGCTAATCAGTGCCAGTGGTTCTGAATATTGTCGGATCAAGGTGGTGGTGACGACATCCGAATCAAGTGCGTCTGCGATATCTGGGTCTGATTTCACCATCCTGGGGTTTGCTGTGGATGCTCATGGTCCGTATTATGGAGCACCTGAGCAGGTCATTCAATTTACTGGAACTGCGGAAAATGGGACCCTGCCCTATGACTTCTGTTGGGATTTCGGTGATGGTACCAGCTCTTCTGTGCAGAATCCGACACATAGTTATGCAAAGGAGGGGAATTACACAGTGGTGTTATCGGTCACCGACGCGGATGACCTGACTATTACCGATACGACCTGGGCGTTGATCAGCGAAATGAATACTCCGCCGTACACCCCGGATATTCAGGGTCCTGCGCGTGGAAACCCTCATGTTTCATATGATTTTACGGTTGTGACGACGGATCCTGATTTGGACACTGTCTCCTATTACATCGACTGGGGGGATACTACCTCAAGTGACTGGTTTGGACCGTTTGCCTCTGGTGAGGAAGAAACTGTGTCGCATCTCTGGAACGAAAAAGGGACGTACTCTGTAAAAGTGAAAGCAAAAGATAGCAAAGGTGCAGAGAGCGACTGGGGAATACTGTCTCTGAAGATACCGTTCTCGTACGACGGTCCGGTCTTAATTTTTCTGGAATGGTTGGTCGAACAATTTCCCCATGCGTTTCCTATCCTGAGATATCTTTTGAACTGTTCCTAGTCGATCATTCTTCTTTTAAAAGATAAAATAAAAGAATATATATACATATATATCTTTTTATGAAGAGTTATCGTTTTAACGTCACGCCGCGCTGGTTTTGATAGGTCCCGGACCGTTCCTGATACAACGCTTTCGGCGTCTGCTCCAGATGCTCAAAGACAATCTGACAGAACCGATCACCGATCGGGATTTCCACCTCTTTATCACTAGCGTTAAAACAACCGAAGGTCAATGTCCCATGAAACCCGGCATCGACCTTCCCAAAGCTTGCCAAAATCCCTTTTCGAGCGTAACTAGAGCGGATCCACAACTGCGACGTTATCTGAGGGCCCATTTTGACGAATTCCTTGGTGCTGATCGCAAACCAAGTGAGCGGGGGGATAACCGCAACGCCTTCCTTGATATGGGTATCGGTGATGCGAAGATAAACTTCCTCGATAGAAAGATCGTACCCATTCGGCGTCAGATTCTTCTGGACGAATGGTTCAATACCAAGGTCATTGTTCTGGAGTGCTTGTTCGATATCGATATCAGAAAGAACCGTCATGTGAACCACATCATCTTCTTATGCGATTGTTATTTTATGAATGATGACATCTTTAGCAGGCTTGTCGTTTCTCTCAGTCTTCACCTGGGAGATCGCATCGATGACCTCCATGCCTTCGACGACCTTGCCAAACACCGGATGCGCACTCGAATACGGTTTTTTATCAAAGTCAAGATAACAGTTATCAACGATATTTATGAACCATTGGCTCCCACCGGTGTTCGGCCCTCGGTTCGCCATCGCGATTGTCCCCCGTACGTTGCTGAGGTCTTTGTGAAACTCATCCTTAATCGTGTACCCAGGACCCCCCGTTCCGTTCCCTTCAGGGCATCCTGCCTGAACCATGAACTGCGGAATCACCCGATGGAACATCAAGCCATTGTAGAATCCTTGGTTCGCTAGTTTGATGAAATTTCCCGTCGTCAGTGGTGCCTTATCTTCATACAGTTCTATAGTAAATGTTCCTTTGTTTGTCTCAAAAATCGCTTTTCTGTTCACCATTTCTTCACAGCTCCTTCGTTATTACCGTAGTATGATGATGTTGTTGATGACGATATCGGTGAGTGGTTTGCCGGTCCCATCGCCACCACTTTCATCGTGAGGCTGCGCGGCAATCGATCGAATGATCTCAATCCCGTCTTCGATAACGACCCCAAATGCTGCGTAGTTTCCATCAAGGAACGACTGGGCTCCATCACAAATGAAAAACTCTGCTGCACCACCG
>JBAZLE010000019.1:0-18040 GCA_041650455.1 Thermoplasmatota archaeon
ACCACCGACTTGTGCACCAGTACTTGCCATGGAGATCGCACCGTCGACATGTTTTACATCACTCGACTCAAAATCGATGTTCCCATAGGGACTGGTTTTCCGTGTCCCGTTCGGGTAATATCCCCCACCTTGAATCATGAAATCATCGCCGATTCGATGGAAAATCAACCCGTTGTAGAACCCGTCGTTTGCCAGGGTGATGAAATTATCAACCGTCTCTGGCATCTTATCTTTGAATAATTCCACTTTAAATGTCCCAAAGTCGGTATCAAAGAGTGCGACAGGATTCTTTGAGGCCCCGTTAGTTGGTGTATTGAACAAATTTTGTGATACCACTACTGCGACAACGGCAATCACAATAACAATAAGTATCAGTGCAAGATACATCCATTTCCTGGATGATGTTTTTAGTTTTTGAGGTGGATTGTCTACCCGCTTCCGTGGTTTATCTATTGGACTCATCTTTCATTCCCCACAAATAAGTTTGTAGTATCTGGGATGTCGCATCCTCTTTTAAAAGTTTTTAAACATACAGGTTCAATCAGACATATGTTTCTGGATTATCATTTCAAGTTCCTTTTTTAATAATACCCGAAAAGAAGACACCACCTGAGCATCCCACCGCAGGACGAGAAACACCGTAAAACAGAATGTACCTAACTTTGTTGACCAATCATTGAACATTTTCTGTGCCAGGACCAGGTCCTCCTTTGTTAAATCAAGTTCTTTGAGAAACGAGGAAAAAAAGACAAGCAATCCTGTATGATACTCGCATATCACTTCGGAATCCTTCGAGTTGATGGTTCGACAATAGTCACGCACCATCTCAATATATAGGTCCTCCATGAATACCACCAGTTCCAGTGCTTTGTAATGCGAAGGGACTTTCTCAGGCAACACTTGGAGGAACTCACCGTCGATAAACCGGACTGCACCTTCTGAATCAAGGATATAGTTTCCAAGACCGATATCGATGAACGCGACCTTTTGCGCGTAACAGGAACGAATCGTCTTCCCGACGGATGTACCGAGGAGTTCATACTGTTTCCTCTGAAAGTGACTGCGATGCAGCGCGTTCACAAGATGAGAATACACAGATACTCCTACCACCTGGTTTTTGCCTGGTACTGCAAGGGTGACTGCGGTGACATGAGTAAGTACAACCCATATCGGTCCAAGGATTGTAGGTTTCTTCGTTTTCCATGAAGAACCAATTGCAGAGAGGAACACGGTATAGTTTTCCCAGAGTGATTGTGGATTCGATTGGACCAGTGGTAGCGGGTGACCGAGGCTCTTTTCATACATGCGATGCTGCCTCAGAAACGTCGTGGAAAGCTGCGGAAGATACGACCAAATGAATGAAGTGAACAACGAGGTAACATTTTGTGAAAAATTAAATTTTTGAAACAAGATACATTGAAAACCATCCTCGAATAAGACGGTATGCTGGTAGAGATAGGGAAGGTGGAGTGGGGTGTGTTCCTGAAATGTAGGGTGGAACGTGCATACGGAAGTAATTGAACCGTGCTGTTTGATGTGTGGTTGAAGAAATTCAGTGATTTGTTCTTTTGAAGGAAGGTCCCAGAAGTATGCCGTAATCCAAGAATCATATGAAAGGGTTGTTTTCTTTTGTTGCTTATGGATCTGATGGAGGCATTGAATCATTTTATTGTCAGTGTGTTTCATCTCTCCTCAGATATTATGTGATGGTAAACGAATCGCCCTCAGATTGTATCCGATTTCCAGCTGTGTCAACTGCGACAATCCAATACCCGATGCTCTGACCGGTATCGAACTGACCGAGCTCTTTTCCAAAAATAGGATCATTTGATTGATTGTAGAACGGATCTTCCTCATGACGACTCTGCACCGGGAAATCCGCATACCGATACATCTCGTAGGACACGGTATCCGTTCCATCATAACAGAACAGGGTAATGGTTCGAATGGTAAACGGCCCGGTTGACGTCACGTTTGCATAAATAACCACGTTACTAGTATTGGTGGGAGTTGCGGGGGAATACGATACCAAATGGATCTGAGGACCCCAGCTATGACCGCTTTCATTCAGCACAAACGAGCGGGTTTGCAGAGAAACCAGACCCTGGATATCGATCGCTCGGACAGAGAGGAGATGATCACCCAAGGGAAGGTCGTTGAGATCCCATGAGAGATTCCATGCTGTTGTTCCATCCGCTACTTTCGTAAGAGAATCGAGCGTGACTTCGATTTTGTCAACGCCCGTGTTATCCGAACAGTGCCCGGAGATATCCAGAATCCCGTACCCGACAATCGCAGCGTCAAGAGGCGTATCAATGGTGAGCGATGGAGGGAGAGCATCGATGAGAAGAACAGGGCGTTCATCGGAGATGGCCCCAGACTCAACGAAAAGGACGTGTGTGCCAGGGGTTTCATCTGAGGTGTCCCAGGCGTACGACCATTGCCCGTTCACGACAGGACAAGGAATCGTACCAGTGTGGCCGAGCCGGAGGTGAACCAGATCTGTTGTTGCAACGCCAGACACCTGAACGATGTCACCGACACAGAAGATAGGTGTCTCAAAGAGAGTCGTATCGGGGGTGACGATCTGCACATGGTCAAGGGTGGTCTGAAGAGACACGTCAATGGAAAAATCAACGAGAACGTGTGTCTGACGGTTGTGGTTTCTAAGGATAAGATACCAGTCTTGGTCCTGAGCGGAGACAGAGAGAAATGTTCCCTGTCCGTTCCAATGATGATACCCGATGAATGACTGCCCGTTTTGATACAGTTGGAGGTTTTCCTGGTCAACAAAGAAACAATCAATGTATCCTTGAGATGCATGCCTGCCGAGGCTCTCATGGGTAAAATGATTCACGAGCTGGTATCCGCTACTCGTGACATCAAAGGTGATCTGGCAATCACCGGAAGGCATATCCTTGTGTTTCATCTTCAGGGGTTTTTGGGAGAGATCCATCAGAGTGATGGAAAATGAGGTATCCTCACCGGTCTTCAGCTGACGAAAGGTAGTATGACGGGCGAGCTGCCAGGGTTTTTTCAGATTTCCTTCCTGGATCAAGAAAAGGTAATCCAGGTTTTTCCCCAGCTCTATACGACAACGTCCCGTCGAATCGGTATAGTTCCAGGTGGTGATTGTAACCCCATTGATGATGTCTGGGATCTCCTCGAATCGTTCCTCGATCCGGTCGAAGAACTGAGAAAGGAGTTTTCCTTTGAGAAACTCCGGGAGTCTGTCCCAGAGGTTTTGTATCTTTTCCCAGAGGAGGTTTTTAAAAAATGTAATATCCTTCGGACCCTTCACTAGGACGATAATGCGTGCTCCGTCTATCGGTTGGAGGAACAGGTTTTTTACGGTGAAATCAACGGTGATGCGGTCTTCCTGGTGGATGTATCGTGCGGTATCCTGCAGGATAGTTCCATCACCACGCCGTTGGTAGATCGCGGACATGTTTTTCCCCCAGCCATATGCGTACACATCAGGCGTGTCCACCGCCCCACCGGTATCGCTCCACCAGTTGTCGTTCTGATGCCAGCCTCGTTCGTAGAACTCCCGCCAGACATGATCTTCACCGACATTACACGCGGGTATAGAGGGGATGAGCGCTGCTCGTTGTGCGGCGACCGCGATTTTTTGCAGCTCCCCACACCAGCCGTTATGCTCATGGGCGATCACCGAGGCTTGTCCAGGGCGATCCCCGATGGCTGGGTTCGGGACGGTTTTCCCTATCCAATAACTAATCGCTTCGATTGCAGTCGGATGCTGGGCCATACAGACGCTCCACAAGCGGTTTGCGGATTGGGAATACGATTCACCATCCCAGAGGTACTGAATCGTTGAGAGCTTTTCTTTGAGCAAGGGGTAGCCAAGGTCATTGTGCTTGAAGAGGTAGTTTCTCCAGAGTGGTCCGTACACCGCGTCAACCTCTTCGTTTGCGATCTTCGGATGGGCCACATACCAGTAATAAATCTCAGAGGGAAGCAGGGAGTGTTTTTCTGTTCCGTTTTCAACAACCCGGTATTGAATGGTGGAAGAGTAATTCCCCCGCCCGTCATCGTATTCGACGATGTCTGCATAGAAAATCCATTGATCATGCTCATACAACGTTTCAGCGT
The DNA here is from genome assembly GCA_041650455.1 of Thermoplasmatota archaeon. Taxonomy (GTDB): domain Archaea; phylum Thermoplasmatota; class E2; order DHVEG-1; family DHVEG-1; genus SM1-50. The sequence goes on from JBAZLE010000019.1 coordinate 4,114, forward strand.
TTTCTTTCAGAAGCGCAGCATCGGGGACCCTTCCGGTCGGGCAGCAGGCGATGGAAAACGCTATCTCATCTGCATACAGTCTGCTCGCGTTTAACAGAACGTCTGCATAGGGTTCCGGGTCACTGAGTGTCTGAAATTGATTCGCGAGTCTCTGTTGGATCCATCGGGGTGCTTTTGCGATTGCTTCGATGACATGATTGGATAAGCCTGTGGTTACTGGTTCGATGTCCTGTGCATGGAGTGTTTGATTTTGCGTATCATAGCGGATGATATACTCAGAATCCGGGGGGAGGTCGATTTCTCTGGAAATCTTTGAGACCAGGTGTGAATCCGTAGACAGTGGGTGATGAGCTGCGCGTTCTGCTTTCGGTGTTATGGAAAACACAAGAAAAAAGCAGACGCAGAGGACAACCAGCATTTTTATAGAGGAACCAACCTTTGTTGTAATAAAGATAACCTCCTTAGACAAATAAATACGAGATTCCTATATAAATACACTTCGTATGGTCAGGATTTCTCACAACGAGGTGGGCTTTTGATTAGACGCCGTACATGTTTTCTTTGGTGGGAGTTTCTTATGTTCCAGCACTGTGATGAACGCACCGATGATGCTGGGGGTCACCCAGAAGACCGTGAACCAGAACAAGGTGAAACTGATGCTGTTTTCCGGGGAGATGCTGTACGTGGAGAGAAGGGCGATAAGCGTGGCATCCCGGGTTCCGATACCGTGGATGGAGATGGGGATCGAAGCAACCGTCGCGGAGATCGCAAACATGAAGAACAACGTGAGGTAGGGCACAGTGATTCCAAAGAGCTGCGCGATAAGATACAGCTCCGTGAAAAAAACGACGTAACTGAAAAAAGAGATGAGGAAGGGGAGACGAAGGTCTTTGAACCTAGGGAGGTCTTCGTAGAAGGTTTCGATGGGGTCGTCCATATACCGCTGCGCTGTTTGGAATATTTGTGTTTGAAGGAGTTTTTCGAACAGTCGCTTCGATTTGTTTTGTCTGATGAAAAAGATGAAAATCGCGGTGACCGATATCAGAGCCACAAGGCTGATGAGGAACAGATAGGGATGCTGTCCGAGTAGAAACACCCCACCGATCGAGCTGATGATGAACAGCGCGATGAGGTCAATGGTGTTCAAGGTCAGGATGTTGGAGATGCATTTCGGCAGAGGTGTGTTGCTCTCCTCCCTGAGGTACAGGGCGCGAAGATAGTTCCCCAGGCCGCCAGGGGTGATAAATCCGTAGAAATAGCCGATGAAATAGTTCTTCAATGAGTAGCGGTAGCTGACATGGATATGTTGTTTCTTGAGGAGGATCTGCCATTCGAAGTTGACGACGAGAAGGAACGGAATGATGCTGAGGAAACAGAGCAGGGCGTAGAACGGGGGAAGGGTGGAGAACACCGTAAGGATTTTTCCAGGGTCGAATCTCCAGAGGACGTAGATGAAAAGAATGATGCCAGCGATCGGTAGCAGTTTTTTCCAATCCATAGGTGCGTGCTGGGGTGTATGAGCCTGTTGGTATATGTAGACTTTGCTTCGTTCCGGTTCCTGCGGTCTTGTTGTTTTCAATAAGAATGATCCTGCCCCGGAGATCTTACAAGATCATGGCAATTTTGACACCCAGAAGCTGAGAGGCATTTTTTCTAAAAATTATATGGAGTGATTTTCCTAATTTTCAACGAGGGGTTTTACACGATATTTGCATCAGTGTCTAGCTTGGTGCAGGGCATCTGTTCTCAAACCGAATGATATATTCAGCTAACCCAGGAAACCGTTGGGACGCAAGAACACCAAGTTTATAGTTATGATACAGAAAGAGATACTCGAGGTTCTCATGATCAAACTGTTTCGTAAATACGACGTCATTGGTATCTCGATACTTCTCCCTAAACCGGGAGATGGGGCAGAAATCCTGGTATCGCTTCACCCAAGAATAGATCGTTGTTTTTCCGGTGTTCACCTTGAACTGTTTATTCACTTGTTTCCTTGTTTCGTCGAGCGTATGGCCAAGATGATGGAAGGTCAACGCCGTGTAGATAACCAGCGGGGGATACGAAACATGCTTCATTGGCCTTTCAACAAAGTGTTTTCCGCAGGAGTTACAACGATACAGTTGTACCTTCTCAAAACACGTTGTTCGTCTCCCTTTCTTAATCACTCGTGAAGAGGAACAAGAAGGGCAATGAACATCATTCATCAAGTTTTATAACAATAACACTAATAAAAATCTTTACCTCCCTATTTTTCTGAGAGTTATTACTGAGAATTAATACTTACTCTCTCTTGATATTTGCGTATGCATAAGCATCTCTAAGCGATTGAAAATAAGAGTAAAATTTTACTCTAACATCATTTTCAATCTCACACATTAATGGATAAACGCCTTTCTCCATTTTATCCAAAAGATACCTCTTAATAGCCTCCCTCCCTTCCGCTCTTGTCCGCATAGGTTTTTTTGCTTTTCGTTTCACTATATGAGGATAGTTGATCTCCGCTCTCTTGTACACTTCAACAATCGAAGGAAAATACACGTTTAGATTAATATGAAGTGTTTGACAAATTTCATCATAACTTGGAAAGTGATGATTCCTTGCAGAAGCAATCACAAAATTAAGTATCTTTTCCCGTATTACTTCTTTTCTCGTTTTCACCTGTGCAAGTCTATAGATTTCATGCACGCCTCCATGAAAATAATTCTCGGGATCCTTTTTGAATTGAGTCCGCAGTTTCATATATGTTGGAAAGTTACCGTTCTTAGCTTCCTTTTTGACAAAATCTAAGATCTCTTGTTTGATGATTTCTTTTTCCAGTTTCTTCTTTTCTACGGGATCATAAACACCAATTTTCCACCATTTTTCTCTTTTCCCAGGAGTGATAATCATACCCTTCACAACATAATTTTTCTTCATGATGCTGATATCATCAGGAAACTGGAATGAATGTTCATTCAACGTAAAAAGAAGATTCAACAAATCATTTTTCGTAATCCCCGCATAGTACCTACTTTTCCCTGTTATTTTCACACCATCAACAAAACCACCGATCTCTATAAACCGTCTAACACTTTTCAATTCCTTTATTCCAAGACTTTTTACTTTAGACCAGGTAATATTAGACCGTTGAAGAAATGTTTTGATTCCTATCCGGGTAAATATCTTTTGCCATTCTTTGATTAATGTTGGATGGGCACACGAAAATTCAAGCTTTGGATAAACTATATTGCGTGGAAATTCAGCAGTTACTGTCCCATCGGTAGACATCGCGATTCGAATAACTTCTTTTAACACATCTATTTCTTCGTTCTCTAAAAAAGAAAGTGAAGGTTGTGGTCCTCGAAAATATTTTTCAGGGGTGCAATTCCAAGGACTTGTTTTATATGAAGGAGATAACTTTAACAATTCTGAGCTTACGGTTGTACTATTAACAACTGTGTCTTTGCCTCTCTGCATAAAATGATTGACAGTTGGAGCTAATCCATATGTTTCTTTAATCAATGTTAAAAAATATTTTTGCAATACTTCATCTGTACATGTAAGTTGGATGCCATCACCTTTTCGCATATATCCATCAGTAAGTAAAAAGATTGCAAGAAGTTTGGAAAATTTTTTATAAAGATGCCATGGAAAGTTCGGAGGAGAATCGATTTCTAAGTGATGATGCAATAACCGGATACCATCTCCATAATACCGACGATCAATATTATTTGCTTCCAGTATTTTACATACACCCGATGGGCAGATATGAAATTTTTTTCCAATTTGAGTTGAACTTAATCCGCTGTTATAAAGAGTTATCATTTTTTGTTCCTCTTGAATTGTAAACTTGCAATGCAGATTTCTTTTCATCACATCTAGGAAATAACAGACAGATATAAGAGTAAACCAGAGGTAATTGAAAGTATTTTTTATTTTATATAATGAAAAATAAATTTTTATTATTTACTTGAGTTAAGTATAGACGGATTTACAGGTATCGGCGGGGTGACGTGCCGTAATCTTTGGAGCGCATCAAGTTTTTCATGATCCCCTATTTTTGCTTGTTTAATCGCGTCTTCTAAAACTTCTATGGAATTTTTGTAGGTTGGTAAATCAACAGGGTGAGGTAAAAAATCTTTGCCTCCGTGTGCAAATGTGTAGCGAATAGGGTCCTCCCACGACGGTTTCTTACTATAAATAAGATCAGAGATCAATGCGAGTGCTCGAACGGTATTTCGTCCAACTCCCTGAATTGAAAGGAATTCTTCGTAGGTGGTCGGATGAACATCGTATATCTCTCTCATTTTTTGCCAGTTAATATTTCGTGGCATATTAAGATAGGAGAGCGGTTTTTTCGCTTGCTGAGGTTGGATCCAGTTATCCAGTGTCCTTTGATTTTCAGATCTGGTGAGTTCCGCCCAATCGCACCGCAAATGAAGCGGGTTATCGTTCACCAAATCAACAGAGACTTTTTGTGTTGCAACGCTTTGTTTCGCGGTCATATCCAAAACGTTTTCTACCCTATCATCGCCAACAATCACGTTATGTGGCTCTGAGACGAAGTTTTCTATATCATCAGATAACCAATGGTATCTCCGTGCATAACTCGTCTCATTATTCATTCCTTGCTGGATCACTGCCCATTTCTTGTGTTCCGAGAGGACAAACACATGATGATAGAGAGTGTGACCATCCTGGATCGCGGTGTTATCGACCTTTGCGGTCATCCTGCTGCAATACTGCAATCGGTCAACGAGGGATGAGGAAAGATTATAGTGGTTACTGCAGGCGTTTATCTCCACAAGCGTCTGGCGTGATGCCTTGCCTTTTCCTCCGCAGAAGGTGATCCCGAAATCCAGCGGATTTATCGCCTCTTTTAAGGCGCCACAGGTGACCGTGGTGGTCCCTGAGGAATGCCAATCGTACCCAAGAACACAGGAGAGCGCCTGAAACCAGAAGGGGTTGGAAAGCCGTCGTAAAAACTCATCAGTCCCATATTCATAGACAAGCACCTCCGAAATTCCTTTGGAAAGCGCGACCATCCGTTTGAACAGCCATCGCGGGGCTTTCCCAGGATGAAGTGGGAGACTTGCGATTCCTGTTTTTGGCATAGACGCTCCTCTCAATGGTTCCCGTTGCTTTTAATCTTTTTTCAGGGTTGACTGAAACTATAAAAGAAAGCCGAAACGACAGTTGATAACACTAGTACTGCTGTTTCAATTCCTAAGAATCAAAGGATGTTGGCAAGAGAAAACATTAATTAAAGAGTTATCTATCCCGAAGGAAGATGCTTCTTTCCTTCACTCCCGATGCATCAGAATGAGGAACCACAATGGACACGAGAGACTTTACTACGTATATGAGGCAGTTTAATGATCAATTGAAAAAATATTTTCCCCCGAACGACGCATGGACTCCAGCGGATGATGCCTTGTACAAGCCTGATGATCTGTTCCGCATCCCCCTCAAAGAAGCCAACGAGATGCAGCTGAAATCCATTAAGCATACCTTCACCCACCAGTACACACACAATAAAATGTATCAGGGTTTTTGTAAGGAACGGAATTTCTCCCCGTCAGATATTCAAACATATGATGATTTAGAGAAAATCCCCCTCATCCCGCATACGTTTTTCAAGGATTACCCCACAGGACGTGATTTTGCCACGTGGCTGGGGCATGTTTTCACAGGAACGCTCCCACGTATTGTCATTTCTCAAAAAAATCCCACCTATGATGAAGTGATAAATGCGTTTAATCAAACAGGAATGACGGTTGCCTACAGTAGCGGAACGAGTGGTCGACATACGTTCATCCCTCGTGATCAGCGGACGTTTAACATTTCTGAATACGCTGTCGCGAAATCAGTCATGAGTATGATCTATCCCCTGTGGGATCCCTCTATGCATGGGTATTTGCTGATGCCGAACCCGAAAAAAACCAATGTGTACGCAGGAAAAGTCTGTACCATTTATTTTGATGCGATTCAGGATGTCCAGGTGGCCATTGACCGGGAGATCACCACTGAACTGATTCAGATGACGATGACCGGTAAGAGGGGAATTAAAAGTACTTTCGTAAAATATATCGCAAAACGGGAATCAAATAAGATGATTGATCGGATCATCCAGTGGCTGGAATCTCATGAAAAAACAAAGGAGAAAATCGCTCTTGTCGGCGCCCCGTTCATTCTGTCGTTTGTGATGAAAAAGCTACAGAAAGAAGGAAAAAGCTTCGACTTCGGGGAACGAGGTGGCGTCGCAACGGGCGGGGGATGGAAGGCATACGAAGGAGCGCGCGTTACCGTTGCGGACTTCCGCAAACAAGTCGAAAAAGTCCTTGGCATCCCTGAGAAATACTGCTTGGATATCTACGGGATGGTGGAAGGAAACGGCTGGCTGGTTCATTGTCCAGAAGGACACTACCTCCATTCACCCTACTCCTACTACAAATCCCTTGTCCTAGACAAGGAGAACAAACCAGTTGGGTACGGCGAATGGGGTCGATATGCCTTCCTTGATGCTGCTGCCTATAGCTACCCAGGGTTCCTCACGTCTGGGGATCAGGTCAGGATGTTGGAGCATTGCCCGGTCTGTGACCGTCCCGGCCCTGTTCTTGAGCCAGAGATCAAACGAGCAAGCGGGGCAGAGGTTCGCGGGTGCGCTGAGGAAGTCAGACGTATGCTTTCCGCTGATCTCAGCAAGGAGTAGGAACCTCATAACGTTCTCAGAGATCAAGTGAAAAAAAAAGATTTCCTCTCTTCATATGATATTTTCTAGAAATTTTGAGGAGCTTCCCTTCTCTTGCCGTCAGCAACGTCCTAATGGCGGTGTTTCTCATGATGGGGTATCTACGGTGATGAAGAGCCCTGGGTAAATGTCAGATACCAGGAAACGACATCCTCAATCGTAGTCACAAACGTGTAACGGGACGCGTAATTCAATTCTTGTTGTGCTTTGGTGATATCCAGTTGACGTGGCGAACTCATCACTTTTACCTTATGACGGGTGAAGGGTGGATTGTCCTTGCCTTGAAGCCTCCAGATTCCTTCGATGAGACTGGCAAGAACGTAAGCGGAGAGATAGGACCGGTGGGTCTTTGGTGCAGGAAGCTGGAGTCGATCTGCAAGGGTTTCGATTAATTGTCGGGGTGTGATTTCAAAGCTTTTCACATTGTACACTTGGCCATCAGCTTTCTTGGATTCCCCAGCAAGCCGGAGACAATGCGCGACATCTCGTCCATCAGAAATGGAGATCTTTTGATTCCCATCCCCGATATAGAATAACCGTTGTTGTTGGAGGGCTTTGATGAGAAACAGGGCGATGAGACGATCACGCGGGCCTGTGACCAGAGGGGATCGTACCGCGGTCACCATCATGTTCGAGGTGATTCCATACCCCCAAAGGAGCCCCTCCGCAGAGAGTTTTGACTCCCCGTATTTCGGAGTAGGATTCTTTTGATAGTCCTCTGCAAGAGGCTGTTGTGTGCGTGGAAACCCGTACACTGCAGCTGAGCTCATGAAGACAAACCGGGGCACCTTGGCATCCACACAGGCGTTAAGGAGATGCTTGGTTCCATCGAAATTCACCTCGAAAAAGGTTTTCTTCGGCCCCCAATCCCGAGGCAGGGCAGCAAGATGATAGACCACATCGACCTGCTGACATGCTTTCCGTAAGGAATCTTTGTCGGTCAGATCCCCTATTACGAAAGCCACGTTTTTCCCCTTCAGAAAGGTGATATCGCTGGTTGTTCGTCGTAAGACTCGTACGTCATACCCTTCTTCGAAGAGTTCATCGACGAGATGACTACCAATGAATCCTGTCCCTCCTGTCACTAGAGCACGCATGGTGAGAAAGTATCGAATCTGGTTAAAAAAAACCTTTTGGAAAAGAATATATGGTACCTACCTTTTTAGGAGACTCTTATATGACCAGCTTTCGAGAGATGAAAGACAGGGAATACATCCCCCATGGGACCTACCTGAAATTGCTGATTGGTGGTGCTCTTTCCTTAAGTAAGGTGTTATTCGCTAACCCGAGTGATTTGAGAAAACTGCGGACAATCCAGGGTTCCGAGGAACGATACGTCAGACCAAAGCGGTCCTATGACTTACCACCGTATAAGGAAGGAATGCGCTGTGGCGCCACGGATGAGAAATACCTTAGAGAGACCCTGTACTGTAACCCCTGTGCTCCTGAGGTGGTGGCTCTTGCGCATCATCTGGGTGCATTTCAGAAAACTGATTATGAGTTCGCAAAAGCTGCGTTTGAATTCGTCAAGGAAAAACTTGATTTAGAAATCTGCGGAATGGATGCTGTTGAGGAGACGATACGTCGGGGTACGGGAACCTGTTTTCATCTCATCTCGGTGTTCATCGCCTTGTGTCGTTGCGCTGGAATCAAAGCCAGATACAAGACATTTGCGATGAACATGATTCAATCATGGTATGATGCTACGGTTGGGTCGGATCCCTTGGTAAAAAAATGGTACGATCAAATGGGATTTTTTATGATGGAAGGGGAAGGAGAGGCATTCATCGATGGAAAATGGGTCCCTGCTCATGTCGGCCCTACTGCAGAACGGCAAGCAGCAGGTGGTGTCCCAATTACGCATTTTGGTGAGGGGTCCCTAGGTCTCTGGTTCTTTGCACTGCCGGGAACAACGATGAATATGGAATCGATCCCTTACGGGTTAGGTGTAGGATCGAAACTATTAAAGAAGCTGGCCCCTGGTTCTATGGAACGGGTCAACATCAGCATTCAACGGCAAAATATCGTGGGAAAAAAAATAATTGAAGATGCAGGTGGGAAAGACGCTTATGATATCATGGCACGTAAAAAACACAAGTCAAAAGCACCAACTCTTGATTTATCAGATAAAAAGGGGATTGTGTTCGAAGAGTAAACCATGACGGCTGCAGAGCAACCAACAACACGTGGTTTTCCTTATGTACGATCCAAGTCGTACCTGCTCTACCTTGTTTTTTTTATGGGGCTTGTGGCGATTATGGATCAATACCTCTCCATGGTGCCCATCACCTATATGGATTCGATTCTGAACGAATATGGAATGTCGGCATCACAGTTCGAATGGTGGGAAGCGCTGTACTTGGTTCCCACGTTTTTCATTTTTGCGTTGAATGGACTGGTGGATATCATCGGACGGAAACTGTCCATCCTTGTCTTGATTTTGCTTATGGGTCTTTCGTCACTGGCGATTGTGTTGTTCACACCAACATTCCATCTTTTTATGGTGTTCTACGCGGTCGTCACCTTTACGACGGTGTCCAACATGTGGACGATCCCGATTAGCGAGGAATCACCCGCGCAGAAACGTGCGAAATTCACCTCTATTGTGTATGTGATCGGGTTGTTTCCCCTATCAGCCATCATTCCTTTGTATGTGATTCCTAACCTGGGATGGAAATGGATGTATGGAGTCATGTTTTTCTTCATGATCCCTGTGCTTGTCTTTTGGGTTTTTATGAAGGAGACCGGCAGGTATGAGGAGATCAAAGAGGAACGCAGAGAAGGGAAGAAGAAAAGGCATTTTTTTGGGCTGGGTGTCATTAATCGATGTGACGTGCGGTACATCATTTTTTCTGCGATTATCTGGATGTGCTGGTTGATTAATTCTCTGTTGATCATCCGGTGGATGGGGTATTATTTCATGGTCATCCATGGGTATGCGCGGAACGAATGGTTACTGGTCTTTCTTGCCTCGGGGATCATGATGATCGTGGGTGGAATTCTCAGTGGAATCATCATGGATAAGATAGGCAGGAAAAAAGGGTTTATCATCGGGGCTTTAGGATTTGCTTTTTCCTTGTTTTTATTAGGGTTTGGACCGGTTGCGTTGCTTCCGGTGATGGGGGCGCTGACCGGGTTTTTCATCGCGTTTTCCTACGCCTGGGTGATCGTGTACATCCCAGAGATCTTCCCGACAGAACGCAGGGGTGCCTGTCTGGGGTGGACGACAACAGTAGCGCGTATTTCGTATGTCCTTGGACCGGTGATTGCTGCGTTGATGTTAGAGGCAGATCCAACGATGGAATGGTTCTGGGTGGTTGGTGGAGTGCTTATGATATTTGCGGTCTGTGTGGTTCTCTTGTTCCATCCGTATGAGACAAAAATCAAAGAACTTGAGGAAATTGAAGTAAACCGGTAGAGGGGTGGAAGAACACATATTCCTCTGCATTCTACGTATTTTTTTTCACTGGTGGAAGGTCATTCCTACGCGGGAGTAAGGAAAATCGGTAGGGGTTGTACAACAAGTCCTTTATAACTTGTCTTCCAAAAGTATCTGGTGAGGGACTTGTATGAAAACAATCCTACGAAGAAAAGATAACACCAGTATCTGCTGTCCAGGTCTGGGGACGCGCTATTCATCCCCGCATGAGAGGATCAAGGTAATCGAAGGAACTCTCGCGGGTGTCCTGTTGGTTGTTGGACTTTTTATAATCATTTTCTCTTCTTAAAAAGTAAGGAAAAATGTACCGGTAACGCCCTCTTTTTCCCCTCTCTTTTTCGAAATTTATATAAAACAGAAGGCCCTAATAGACACATAACGACAGTGAGCAAAGGACGTTTCATGCATGATCAGTGTCAAAGTCTATCGACAGGGTAATGACGTTGTCATCGGTGCCTGCGACGAGCATCTCCTCGGCAAGAAGTTCCGCAGGGGAAAACTACAGATTGATGTGGCCAAACGCTTCTATGACGGAGAACGAATCGATAGGAAAACCTTGGAATCGTTTCTGCGTGATGCGACGATCGCCAACCTCGTGGGAACGGAAACCGTCGCCTGTGCCATCGACCTTGGATTGGTCGATCCGAAATGTATTTTGAAAATCAAGGGAATCCCCCATGCACAGGTTGTGCAGATGATTTGAGGGGGTTAGTGTCCTTTTTGTGTGAGTGCGTTGATGTGTTCTTTCATGTTCTCATAATGTGTCCCCATCCAGTAGTATTTGAGGCAGGAGGGGCAGACCCAGAACTCGTTTCGGGTTTGGTATACTTTTTCAGGGATTTTGTCTTTGATGGATTCTTTATCGATGGAGTGGAGTGGGGTGTTGCAGAGGGTGCAGCGGGAAAGGATTGTGTTCTCATTGAAGGGGATCTGCCTGAGGACCTGATCTAATTGTTCGGATAGTTGTGTCGTTTGTATCTCAAGGGTAGGGATAAGTCTTTTTTTCGCCCGTATCAGTAATTCTTTATCCCGGGAGATGAGGAGCCGTTTTTCATGGGATGCGATGTGTAAAACAGAATCATCGTTCATCGTCGCATCTGGATAACATGTGTCGAATCCAAAAATCCGTAACCATTTTGCAAGCGAGCCAAGCATATGATCACAGAGTAGTTTCATTGGAAAAGAGAATGGAGAGGTGGTTTTTGTCTTTTCTGACAGGGAGAGGGTTTGTTTTAGAGGTATTTTCTTACTTCAAGCATGTCGAAGTTGGGGTTTCCTGCGTTATCGTACGCGATGACGATGATGGTGTGTTTGCTTATGAACAGGTATGGTTGGGACCATCTCCAGCTGTAGGGTTCTTGGGTATCGACAAATGCGGGGGTGAGAGCATTATCGATGAGGAATTCGACGCGTTGAATCCCTGATTGGGCGTCTGTTGCTTCCACCTGAATCGTGATCGGGCCATAGATGATGGTGTTTTTTCTGAGTATCCCGGAGAACAGGCGCAGGCCCCAGAAATAGACCCCGTTCCGGGGTGTTTGGATGCTGACGAATGGGCGGATGGTATCTCCACCGATGTAGGGGTCCATGAGAGGATATCGGTCGATGTTCATCCCTTGAGGGATTGCATAGGGGGTATCTCCGATCCCATCGCCATCCTCATCAGACCCGGTGTAGTCGCTCCAGTAATTGCCCCCGGATGGATAGCCGTCATCCCAGATGTTGGCGGCATCGTCGTAAGCCTGATGGCGGTTTGTCTTAAAGTTATTATGATAAATGTAGTTGTTGGAAGCAGCAGTCATACCGAGTCCTGCATAGAAGTTATCAGCGATGGTGTTTTCAATGATCGTGACCCCTTGGCATCCTGCTTGGAGGGTGATTCCGTTCCATCCGTTTTTCATGATTGTATTATCGATGATCTGTGCATTCTGGGTCGATTGCTGCAGGACAATTCCTTGGAAGTTTTCGTAGATGGTGTTTTTCATTATTGAACAATTGTTCCCCTGGACGATGATTCCTGCGTTTTGTTCCCCGGTTCCACTGTGCTGTATTCTGAATCCTTCCAGATGGACATCATCAGCGCAGATGGTGACAACATCACCCGAGTATCTCCCGTCGATTATGGTACCATCACCGTGGACTCCACTCAATCGAATCGATTTTGAAATCCATACATGTTCCCAAAAAATTCCAAATGTTGCTTGGATAGTATGACCATCCAGAGTGTCGCCGTCATTGATGGCGGCTTGTATTGATAAGAAAATCTCCTCAGTATCTGTATTGCAGATAGAGCCATAGGGGTGCATCAAGGGATAGTGGTCCGCTGAACTGTTGCCAGTAGGATAGGGTACTTCCCCAATCCCGTCCTCGTTCGCATCGGTACCGTTGTAATCATCCCAGTAATTTCCTCCTGTCGGATACCCGCCGTCCCAGGTGCTGCCCGCGACGACATCAAAGGCCTGGTACGTATTTTCAATAAAGTTATTATGATAAATCAAGTTGTTTGCCGCAGTCACATAGAGTCCATAGTAAAGGTTGAATTGTATCTTGTTATTTGTGATGATATTCTTCGAGGTATGAATCATGATACCTGCGTTGTTTGGGTTTCCGCCACAGCGAGTGATTTTAAATCCGGTGAGGGTGACTTCCTCTGCGACGATTTTTACAACGGTGCCGAAATCATCGCCAGTAATCGTGGTGAGATCTCTATTCTCTCCGATAATCTCGAGTGATTTGGAAACGACGACGTTCTCGATATAGAACCCCGTGAAGACAAATACGGTATCTCCTTCGTTGGCATGGTCGATGCCGTCTTGGATGTACTGATAGGGATGATCGATGGTCCCGTCCCAGGGCCCTTGGGTGTTATCATCATCCACATACAAGGTTGATCCCCGGTTTGTTGTGTGTTGTTCACTAAAAACAGTTGCCGAGACGGGGAGTACAAACAGTCCTGCGGTAACGAAGAGTAGTATCGCGTGAAATAAGGGGTTTTTATGGCATGGTATTTTCATTTTATTCCTCCTTCTCCTAAGAATTGAATTCGTAGTTTTTTATCTCTTATTATGTTATATTAATAGAATATTTAAATATTTGCTGCATCAGAGGAAAAAGTTCGTCAGAACTTCAAAAAGCGTCCATTCTTGTATATCAGCTCGTTATCTGCGTAGACTTCCCCGTTTTTCCGCAGGTCACAGACCATGTCCCAATGCAGACTTGAGTGGTTTTTACTGCCGGTCTCCGGGAATCCTGTTCCGACTGCAAGATGAATCGTCCCCCCGATTTTTTCATCAAATAAGGTGTTTTTTGTATAGTGTTTCACGCCGTAGTTGGTCCCAAACGCGAATTCTCCTAAGCGTTTTGCACCAGGGTCCATAGCGAGCATCGCATGGAGGAACTGTTCTCCTTTGGATGCTTCTGCTTTCACCACGGTTCCTTTCTTGAACCAGAGTTGGATGTCATTGACTTCTCTGCCGTTGTACGAACCAGGGAACGAATAGCTGATGTGTCCTTCCGCGGAGGTTTCGATGGGGCCTGTGAATACTTCGCCATCTGGGAAGTTCTCTGTTCCAGCGCAGTTGATCCACTTCCGGCCTGCGACAGACACGCGAAGATCGGTGTCCTGTGCAATCACATGGAGGTTCTTTGTTTTGTTGAGGAATGTTCGAATCTTTTCCTGGTCTTTCTGGACGGTCCTCCAGTATTTAATCGGGTCTTTTGCGTGGACGTGGGCGGCATCGAAAACAAAATCCTCG
>JBAZLE010000020.1:0-17901 GCA_041650455.1 Thermoplasmatota archaeon
GCGGTTAAAGAACCAGGGGTGTGCAGTGATTTTTTTACGGGGAAAGAAAAAATTAGTCCTGGATGAATAAGGGATTCTACCAAGAAAGTTTTTATAAAGCGTCCCTATTCTGCATGCTGTCGCGTCGGGGTGGCTCAGCCTGGTCAGAGCGCCTGACTCATAAGCTCAGCTCAAAGGTTCGTCAAGAGTATAGTTACGCTAAGATATCAGGAGGCCGCGGGTTCAACTCCCGCCCCCGACACCTCTTTAAATACTCAACAGGAGAAAAATGTCTTATTTTTCACAGCCCGACATTGAACCTTATATTGAAAAAAATTGGATAAAGAAAAAATAAAAGTGTCGTAATTTCACATTCCTTCTTCTGCATCTTTTTTATTGCAACAAAGATTTAAATATCGAGGGATTGTTTATTTTTTCAAAGGGTAGAAAAGAGATGAAGAAACACCTCATTTCATTCCTGGTCCTATGTCTGGTATTATCCACATCTTTAACAAGTGGTTCAAATCAAAATGAGAAATCTTCTGATGGACAACCAAGGAATATCCTAGGTGATGGTCCTATGAATTCTTCATGGCCGATGTTCGGTCATGATCCACGCCATACTGGGAGAAGCCCTTATAGCACAGCGAATAATCTTGGGAGAATAAAATGGGAATTTGAGACAAAATGGTGGATCTCAACCAGTCCAATCATCGATATGAATAATACTATCTACATAGCAAGTTGGAATACCTTATTTGCCGTGTACCCCAATGGAACTGAAAAATGGCATTGGAACAATTCCGAATTGTATGAATCCTCCCCTGCATTAGCTGAAGATGGAATCATATATATCGGCACTGAAAACGGGTATCTTTTTGCTATCAATGCTAATGGGACTACTAAATGGATGTTTCAGGCGAATGATGGAATACACTGCGCTCCAACTATCGATAACGACGGAACTATTTATTTTTGCACCTTTGCTGAGAACGGAAAATTCTATGCGGTCAACCCGAATGGGACAGAAAAATGGCATTATGACGCGGATTTCTATTGTCATATGTCTCCAGCGATCGGAGACGACGGGACTATTTACTTCAATTCACATGTATACCTTTATTCGTTTTATGCGAACGGAACCCTAAAATGGAAGCTGAAGTTGGGGGATCCAAATTTCACGTTCCTCGGGGCACCTTCGGTTGGAGATGATGGAACCATTTACATCCCCTGTGACCCTGGGGTTCTCTACGCTGTGAATCCAAATGGAACGATACAATGGGTAAGTCCAACGATATGGGGCGGTTGGGCAGCACCCTCCATCGGGCTTGATGGAACTATCTACATTGGGTATAAGCATCTATTTGCCTTTTATCCAAACGGCACTCAAAAATGGGTCTTTATACCAGATGGAGATGAGTGGCATAGCATTGATTCAAAAACCTATGCTATTTCTGCGGATGGCACCATCTATATTGGTACAATGAAGGATAGTCAAAATTGTTATCTCATTGCGGTAAATCCAGATGGAACTGAGAGATGGAGACAATGGATTAGTGACGAACGGGCATTATCATCTCCTGCTATCGCCTCTGATGGGACAGTCTATATCGGGTCGTATAAGAACCTAGGCGGAGCATTGTATGCGTTTGGTATCGGTGAGTACGAGGCGGATGCGAATGGACCCTATTTCGGGTTGACGACTGAGCCTATGCAGTTGGAGGGTGAAGGGCGGAACGGGACAGAACCATATCGTTATCATTGGGATTTTGGGGACGGGAATAATTCGAATGAACAAAACCCTCGTGTAATTTATAGACATCCGGGTAACTATTCAATCACGTTGACCGTCACAGACAACAACAATAATATCACAACTGATACCACATGGGCTTGGATTCAGGAAACCAATACACCACCATCCACACCAACGCTCCGAGGCCCGATTTATGGGAAAAGAGGTATCTCATATACCTATGATTTTATAACCACAGATCCAGACGGAGGCATCGTATATTATACCATCCGATGGGGAGACGGTCAAAGTATTGATTGGTTTGGACCATTCAATTCAGGAGATTATGCCAATCGATCCCATGTTTGGGATATGAAACTACCCTATACTATCTCCGTGAAAGCAAAGGATCCCTATGGTGCAGAGAGTGAATGGACTACGTTGAAAGTGCATATGTCAGATATTTGGATACGACTCGCAAGAAGATTTATTTTTGCCACCGTTATCATCAGGAACTCAGGCTCATCTCCACTATATAATGTCACCTGGAAAATATTATTTTATAAGGGCGTTGGAGGTGTTCTTTTTTCAACCGGTGGACCCTCGGAAGGGACGATTCCGATCCTTCATGCGTTCACCGCAAAACGTATTCCTATCTTTTTGACCGGCCTGGGGTTAATCGATATTGTTATCAAAGTGATGGATGAAACAAAGTTGGAGGAAGTATATGCTGTCGGTCCATTTTTTTTCTTTGGTGTACCAGGCTGAGAGCTTTATTTGTATCATTTTATAGAAAAAAATGAGATTTGAACTTGGAGTTGAAATCCAGTCCCCTGCACAAAAAATATCATCAAAAATTTTATCTACGAAAATACAATTATGATATTCTATACTGCAATTTTCTCTCTTTTTATGGGTCGACACTGAACAATTACCACTGATGTCCGCCCCCGACATCCTCTTTTTATACTCAACAGGAGAAAAAACATCAATTTTTTATTAGATGCACAGTGAACCCGCAAACCATAACATTGAAAACCTGCAATTACAGAAAAATACATCCGTTGTTATTGTTACTTTTTTGGTAGGAAGATAGGTTTTTAAGAAGATTTCTCCTGTACATATAAGAGAATGGAGGAAAAGAATATGGAAAAAAATGAAAAAGAGAAACGTAAATTCACTTATACCAAGCCTGCTGCATGGAGCGGAACACTCGGGTTCCTCGTCGCAATCGTGTACACCGTGTATAATTATTTCAAATCAGGGGTTACTGAACCGCTCGGTGGGTTCATTGGTGGAACGATCGGCCAATTCTTTTTAATCATCCTTGGCTTTGTTGTGGTCGGAGTCATCCTCTTCGTGATTTATAAATATGTGAAGAAAATATAACGATAAAACAGCGCTCCGCAGAACAATATTCCTTCCTCAGAACACGCATCATAAGGTTAAAGAGATGGGAAACACGGTGAGCAAAAAATTAAATACAGTGGAAAGAATAAATGATATTGTTGGAGGGAACCAGACGGAGAAACGAACAATCAAACACTCGTTACTCATATATGGAGCATTGCTATTATGTGCCACTATAGACCTTGCGCTCTCCTACAACTATTTCCTCTATGACACCGAGCTTTTTGTCACCACCGAAGCAAATGTCGAGTTCGTCCATTTCCTGACCCAGGGAGTCTTCCCGATCCATAATTTCCTCAAATTCATCCTCGCATTCCCCCTCCTCTTATTTCTTCTCAGCTGGTTTGACATCCTCCGCGAAAGCATGCAGAGCACCACGATGTTTTTCATCGAGCGTTGCGGCAGAATAGTCACAGTCTCAATCCCAGGATTATTCTGTGTTTCCTACAGCTGTTCCGGGGTGACATGGTATACGAATTCCCCAGTGATTTACGATATTCTCTCTGTTCTTGACTCCCTGATATCTGGGTGCATCATGATTGTCCTCTGCATCCTTTTCATATCAACACTCTATCTGTTACTCGGTCAAGAGAAAATGATGCCGAAAAACCAAGAGACATAACACAGAGAACTCTTTTTGCAAGGAAATTATCGAGCATGATTGAACAGAGATGCGAATAAATACTCATAACAAGATATAAATACTCAAACGAAGATTTTCAATCGAGAAAACCCCTAATTTGGGGAAGGAACACCACATGAAAACAAAATATGTAGGGATGATCATTGTAATGCTGCTGATACCCACGGTCGCATCTATGACACTGACTATTACCCATGAAACCATCCAGCCACAAGCAACAAAAGCAATATTGTATCAACCAACCTTGTTTGATTGGTGGGGGGTTGATCAACAACAAATAGACCATTGTGGCCATGGTATTATCCTCACGCCGCCTTCTACCCACGCCCAAAGTTTTACCCCAACAAAAGATAAACTCACGGCAGTCCGCCTCTATATGTTCAAATACGGCGCCCCACCAGAGCCTGTTCACATAACAGTTTCTATCAGAGATAATTTAACAGGTGCAGACCTCACGACAAAAACCATAGACACCACGGTTGTTTCCATCGGAATAGGCAACGATGCAAAATGGGTTCTGTTTGATTTTAAGGATATCATGGTTACCCCAGGGAATACCTATTACATCGTGTGCTCCGGGGATGCCGGTGATGAGGCAAACGCGTATTGTTGGTTTTACAACAATGAGGATACCTACACCAGCGGCGAAGCCTGGATAAAATCAGATGAGATGTCGGTCTGGACGAATTTTACCCATGGTGGATTCAATCCAGATGATTACTGTTTTAAAACCTATTGCAAAAAACCATTCGGCGGGGCGATTCCATACAACTATCAAATACCTCAGCCATCCTCATCGGAGAGACCCCTGCTTGTGCTCTGGCACCACATCATCGAACGATACCCAAATGTATTCCCTATCTTTGGAAACCACTAAAATTCAAATCACAACCTCATCTATTTTTTTAATCTCTAATTCAATATGAGAACTCTGAAGAGAAAAAGAGAGGGAACAGGTTATTGCTCATATTCATCGGTGACTTTTCCAATCGCATTGATGAGGCCGTCGAGTTGTTTGATGATTTTTAACGCCTCGATCTTACTTCCCTTGAGTTTTATCCTGTTTTTCAGAAGAGCCATGGCAGTCCCAATCTTTCCTTCGAAAATATCCCGATACGTCCCGTAGTTCCCAGTGATGACGAACACCGCATTCTTCTCTGTGATGGTATTTCCGATGCGCAGGATGAAATCACTCAACCGCCCCTCGGTAAGTTCAAGATAGAAATTCATCGTGGAATCCGTAGGTGGCACATGCTCAATCACCCCCTGCACCGAAGTCGTGAGATTCCCCAGATCTTTTACGGGGTCGAGGTGCTCATGAATATATTTTTTCCCGTATTCAATCCATTCCTCAGACAGAAATTTTACCATTCCTCAAAGTCTCCTAACAATGAATGAAGCACGTTCAGAAACATGGCATCCTCCTCCGGGGTCAGTCCCTTCGGTAGAGGATACAGCACATGCTCCTTGCGGTAGATCCCTTTGAAGAGATAGTTGACTAGTGTAAATATCTTCCCCAGCACCAGGGATTTCTCGGTGGTCTCCAGCAAAGTCGTACTGATCCTGCCTGCGACATCAGCGTCATTATGATCGTAGAAATAGTCATACTCAATGTACACGAATTTCCCCTGATCCAACGGACTGATGAACCCAAGGGCATGTTCCAGTCGATGTTTATCCCCCACATCGGCAAACATCTTGATCCATCGCAGGATGTGCGCTTTATCACCCGCCCACACCGCGCCTCCCGGGCCCATCGCCATCCGCTGCCGCATTAACCGCGACGGCAGTATCCGGAACGCATGCAACCATACCACGTTCGTAAACTCAGGTTTCGCATAGATTTTTTTGAAGAACTCCTGCAGATCAGCATCATAGACTTTCGCGATGTTCGCAGGGGTTGCATCCAACCCTTGCTCCAGATGTTTCTTCATCGGACCGGCAAAGACTGCTCTCAGAGGATCCTCCTCCTCGGAGAGTATCTTCATAAATTCACTTTGTTTCAGGGAGGCAAGCTTCGGGGACCCTAGGATCAGGGTCTTCAACATGGGTTGATCAATAGTATACTCAGCGATCTCTTGGATAATCTTTTTATCCTCCTTTTTGCACACGACATCCAGCACGTACCGGAGTTTCAGATAGTTTTTACATACGTCCTCAAAATCGGTGGCGATTTGACGGGTCGGGCAGATGAACTCCGCAAGATACTTATACGAAAGAACAGCCAGTGACAATCCCACCCCACGTCGCCCCAATTCCAAAACCATGTCCAGGGCATCCTCGACGTTGTCGAAAGGAACAAATACGGCTTCTTCATCATCAAATACAGGAAACAGTTTCACGGTAGCTTCGGTAACAATATAGGGGGGACTCAAAGAGATATTGACAAACCCATTGTCCACGGAGTACGGGTTGGCAATTTCCAGCTCATGATGACGTTTCATCGTGCCATCGTTTTCCACTAATTCCAGGTCAATGAAATTATCTGCAAAACACCCATAGGTATTTCCCCAGGTGGTCACAATCCCTGTGGTTGCGAGGTTTGCACAGACATGTGCACCCGCCTCCGCGACGTTTACCCTAAGGCGATGCTGATAAGCTTCTTTCTGCAACTCAAATGAGGTCACTCCTGCTCCGACGATTGCGGTGCTACTCTCGGGATGAATCTCCAATTTTTTCAAACGTATTAAATCGATGATAATACCGCGTTCAAGGTTTGTCGCATGTGCAAGTACCGTGGGGGATGCCACGGATAACGCAGTCCCACCACTCCGCGGAAGAAATGGGATGTTCTGTGTATTTGCAAATTTGATAATCTGCGAGACTTGCTCGGTGGTCTCTGGTATAACGACATAATAATCCAAGGGAACATCAGGCGGTATGATGGAACGGATATACGAAGCAAGAATCATCGGATCATTGGTCGCCCATTGCTCCCCAACAATCGCTCGAAGACCTTTAACAATGTCATCCTCGGGAACCTGCTGTAGCTCGCTTGCATCCAGAGAGTTGGCATATTCTTTTAAGGCTTTGGCGACCTTCTCAGGTCGTAACTGTGTCGCGAAATTACATTGCTTGTCACAAATTCCACACAGGCTACAGGAATTCGCAATGTCGAGGAGCGTCTTGGTTGGTTTTATGATGCCGTCGTTGAGGTGTTTGACCAGCTCCATGCGACCCTGTGGCCAATACGCAAGATACCCATGTTTCTTCCCGGATGGACATAACCCGGTCCCCAAAAAATCAATGCGGCACATCCCGCAATGGGTGCCTTTCCTGGCGATCGCAACAGCATCCTCCAAACCAGTTTTTTTTAATGTCACTCCTTTCTGATGTGTCATTTTTTCCCCCGTGGTAATCATTCGTACGAGTTTTCATGTCATGACCCCTCATAAATGTTGTTATAAGTATTTCAAACGAACCGTATTCCAAAAAAAGAATACGATATCATTAATCAAAATCATGCAAGTAGAATATATCACAAAAAATTCGAAATTTCCAAAGGTCTAGGGTATGACCCTGGGAGCAATCATATCCGTCCCTTGCATGAAGGCCAAAGGGGTCAACTTACACGGAAGCGAATCTCTCCGAAATAAAATGGAAGAAAAACGAAAGAAGCGGATGTGCCTGAAGAAACGTCTCAAAGAAGCTGCGGTCGAATATGGTGGTTTTCGGCATCGTCACCTGCAGGGTTGCCCATGAGGTCTCCATGTTGAAAATGTCTTTTGCTTTCACTTTCACCGCATAGGTGCCTTTTTTTGACCATGAATGATTCGCTTGCATTGGAGCACCGGGTGGTATTGGTCCAAGCCATCCGGTATTGGTTCCATCGTCCCAGTCAAACCAGTAGTAGATCGGGTCCCCATCGATATCCACCGTAGAGCTTGTGTACGAATATTGCTGCCCGGGTTTCCCCTGGGCAGGCCCGGTAAGAGTTGGAGTGTTTGGTGCGTTATCAATCGTCACGGTATCTGAGGAGGGGGTAGGATCGATATTCCCCACCGAGTTAATCGCACGGGTCTCAATCAGATGAGGACCATGAAG
This sequence comes from Thermoplasmatota archaeon, assembly GCA_041650455.1. Taxonomy (GTDB): domain Archaea; phylum Thermoplasmatota; class E2; order DHVEG-1; family DHVEG-1; genus SM1-50. The sequence continues at coordinate 7,812 of JBAZLE010000020.1, forward strand.
GAGAGGCATCGTGGTGAACTGGTAATTTTCCATTGGTTGGTTATAGGCTCCATCGCTAGGGGCTGCTGCGAACCAGTACCCTCCGTCGATGCGATATAATACCACCATGATTTTATTCACGGTCACATCGTTTCCCGCACACCCCGGTTGAGGATTGTTATTTGGATACGGAACCTCAGTCGCACTCCCGGTAAACGTCAGTACTTGATTTGGAGTAGGATCTTGTGGATAGGGATTAAGGACCGTCTCCGGGAAGGTATCAACGATATCCTGGATGGTGTCGCCATCGGTGTCCCGCCATCCTACCTGTAGTTTTGTCCCTGAGGAAAGAGCAAGGGTATTGGTATCCATGAGACACCCGGAGCCTTCCACATCCGCAGCATTCAAATAACCACTGTACTCAGTGATTCCATCGTATTCATCAGTCGCCCAGAAGATATGACCAAACTCATGCGCCATTACTTGATTCATGCAGGAAATTCCCCACCCGTCGTTATTGTATGTCATGACGATATAGGGGCCGCCTAGGTACGCATAGGCAAAATATCCATCGGAGAAACTCCCGTCTGCGTCGTTGCTACTATCCACCAGAAAGACGGTCAAGCCCCAATCAGTCCCCTTCGCGGTTCGCATCGCGTTCACGTAATCCCGGGTTCTCTGCATCCAATCCCCAGAGGTATACCCAAGAGCAGCCATCGCTTCGCAGACCCAGAGTTTCTCGTAGGTGGGATTGGTCATCGCAGAGGGATGAATAATCGGCTCGTAACTAGTTGGTACCGCGGTGTGAACATCCAAGACATAACTAAGACTCGCCCATTGGTTCTGGTTCATCCACCAGGTCATCGCTTGATTAATCTGAGTCTGCACATTGGTGGTTTCTGTAGTATTCCAGTTTTCCGTATTTGGGTCGATTACTCCGTTACTTTCAAGGAAAATCACCCCAACGCTCACCGAGCCGATGAGATATTCACTGGTATCGTAATAACCTGGACCAGGGCCGACAGCGTGACGATCAAAAGGATCAATATACCGAAGCAGATCATTGCTTAATACCTCGATTCGCCCTGTAGAACTCTCCGAAGGAAAGCTAATGGTTTCATCGGTGTTCCCACGAATCGGGGAAATCGGTAAGGTACTTGCGCACATTAATAACAGCAGAAAAAAACCAATAAGTTTATGTTTCATATACTTCCTCTTTATTAGATAAAGAGATTTGATTATTTATATCTTACTTTATCATAAATATATGATGTTTTTCGAAAGGATAAAAAACCCAAGTTTTCTTAACGAGGCGATGCTCTCCTCCATTCATGTAAAACGTACGAAACGTTAAGACTATTTTTTTACGAAAAAGGAGACAAATACCCTTTTTCAGTCGAAGTAAGTATATACAGAAAATATAGCATATATGTATTAAAAGAACAGACAAATTGGGTAAAAAATTATATATACATCCTGTATTAAAATATGGAAGAGAGTGAACCTGTATGCAACAAACTAGGAGAAAAATCATTCCCGTCTCATTCATTGGTGTTCTGCTTCTTCTTCTCATCGTTCTACCGGGATGTCTGCATAAAATTCCAGAAGATCCCAATACATTTTCCCGGACCATACTCGTAAACGAACTCGAACGCAGCTACCGAATCCATGTTCCACCATCGTTATCACCCAATAGCACTCCTCCACTCATCTTCGTTCTTCATGGAGGTGGAGGCACTGCAGAGGGAATGGAAAGAACGCTTACACAAGGTGGTTTTAATACACAGGCGGATCAAGAGAACGCCATCGTCGTGTACCCTGATGGGATTGAAAAGAATTGGAATGACGGGCGAAACAATGTCAGTGACCCAGCGCACCAGCAAAATATCGATGATGTAGGATTCTTTGCAGCTCTTATTGAAAAACTTTCTCATGAATTCAATATCAATCCAAAACGAATCTATGCCACAGGCATCTCGAACGGGGCGATGATGTCCTATCGACTCGCTTGCGAAATACCAGAAAAAATCGCAGCAATCGCACCGGTTGCAGGTGCACTCCCCATCGATTTACTCCCCTATAACATCTCCGCGGTTCCCATCTCGGTCTGTGTCATCAGCGGCACCCACGACCCGCTTGTCCCTTGGGAGGGAGGACAAGTTGGGTTTCCAAGAAAGCCCCGTGGTATTGTGATTTCCGTTCCAGAATCGGTGTTGTTTTGGGTGATGCATAACAATTGCACTCCCAATCCGGAAAGTACCGTACTACCCGACGTGGATCCGACAGACCACACCTGGGTCCAACGAGATACGTATTCGAATGGTACAAATACCACCGAGGTGGTTCTGTACACGATCTATAACGGTGGTCATACCTGGCCAGATGGACCTCAATACTACCCTGAGTTTCTCATTGGAAAGACAACACATGACATCAACGCAAATGCAGTGATATGGGAGTTCTTCTCAACCCATCCAAAACAATGATGCGGATATCAACAAGAATCCTAAGGTTGATAAAAAATTAATATTTTGGTTTCTGATGGAGTTGCAGGTAGAGGTCATTGATCTCTTTTTTTAGCTCCATCATCTTCATCTCTCGATTTACGGTGATGTCTTTATATCGCTCTAGTTCATTGATTTTCTCTCGTAACGCTTGCTCGGTTTTTTTATTCTCGGTGATATCCTCCATCGTGGTATAGACAGAGATGACGGTATTGTTCTCGTCAAATAAGAAAAAGTCATGGGCGACGAAGTGTTTTTTCTCCCCTGCTTTTGTGTGGTACTCTCTTTCGCGCCCACCAGTGTATGATTTCCCCTGGAAGATCTTCTGTGCAAAGGATTTCTGTGCCGGGGTTCTTTCGTTTTCCGAGATAAAATCGAAGATGGATTTTCCAAGAACCTCTGCTTTTGTATACCCAAAGGTCTGGCACCATTTCTCATTGACGTCTGTGATACGACCCTCAGGGGACAACGTATGATAGGGAACCGGTGCTTTTTCGTATAGGAGCTTGAATTTTTTCTCGGATTCTTCTAAGTTTCTTTGTGTCCGTTTTTTTTCACTGATATCCTTGATAACACCGATAGAACCGACGACCCGGTCTTCATGGTTTTTCAGGACACTTAAGGAGATATCGACGTCGATTTGTTCATTATTCTTTTTTTGTATCTTTGTCTCAAGATGATGGTGCATTCCTTTTTGTCTGATGTTTTGTGACCGGATTTTTTTCCACTCAGAAGCAGGGTATAAATCCTGAACCGGTTTGAGAAACAAATCGTCCTTGTTCATCCCAAGCAGGGTCTCTGCATATTTATTCCAGGAGATGATTTTCTCATGCTCATCGGTCATGGTGATAGCGACCGCAGAGTTGTCGAAAATCGTTCGATATTTTTTTTCTGATTCTTTTAGTTCCTTCTCGACGGTTTTTAACTCGGTGATATCGGTAATGATGGCGACAGACCCGACGATTTCTCCTTTAAATCCTTTTAGGATACAGATGGAAATATCCACATCGAAGGGTTGCTCATTTTTCCGTAGCATCCTGGTTTCCATCCGGTATCGGATTCCTTTCTGGCGAACGTTTTCTTTGCGTATTTTTTCCCATTCTTCAGCAGGATAGAGGGTTTGGACCGGTTTCATGAACAGGTCGCTTTCCTGCAACTGTAAGAGTTCTTCGGTGTATTTGTTCCACGAGACGATACGTTCTTCGTTGTCTGCTAAGGTGATTGCGACTGAAAAGTTTTCAAAAATGGTTTCATATTTTTCCTGAGGACTCACCAGATCGATGACTGTTCGTTTCGGCTCGTACCGTGATGTTTCTTTTGTTTTTGTGGGGATGGGCTCGTTTTGTTCAACGACCGTGTTCGTAGGAATCGCTGCATGAGTGCGAAGTGTTCCTAATCGTTCCTCTAATCGTAAAATCTCCACGATTTTTGGATCATTTCTCACAACATCATCTCCCATGCTATCAGGACAGACCGAAGAATATCTTGGAAGGACTCCCAAGAAAAAACAGCATTCTCTGTCGTCATTGTCTGTTGCTGTATGTCACCACATCCCATCGAAATAGGATATACGAACTGTATATAAAAGATTACTCATAAAAGCGAACCGATGATGAGAATCATTCTTGGGATCTATGAGACATCCAAAGCGAGAGAAAATTTTAAATTCTGCGCTTTATACACTTCTGCGGAGGCATCTGGTAGTATGTGGCTACAAGTACGCTTATACCTCTTAGTTGGTCTCATGTTCGCAATCCTTTTCGGAATCTTCGTTGGGATTGGGTACTATCTCCAAATAACTGGATTGTTCTTTTATCTGTTCATTGTAGGACTGGCTGTCGGGTTTATTCTCCTTCAATACCTCATCGGTCCGAAGATCATTGAATGGTCAATGCGCGTCAAATATGTCAGTGAGCAAGAATACCCACGACTTCATCAGATGGTCGGTGAACTTGCAGAAAAAGCTGGATTACCAAACAAACCACGAATCGGTGTTTCACAACAACCAATACCGAATGCATTTGCGTTTGGGCGTACAAAGAGAGGATCGCGGGTCTGTGTCACTAAAGGGCTCCTTGACCTGTTAAGTGAGGAGGAGCTGAAAGCGGTGCTTGGTCATGAGGTGTCGCATATTCAGCATCGCGATGTGACTATCATCACCATGCTTAGTGTCATCCCGATGATTTGCTATATGATTTATATCTCGTTTCTCTGGGGTGGTATGGGACGTCGAGATCGCAACAGCGGAGGCGCAATAGCAATTGGAATTCTTGCCCTGGTCGTCTACTTTATCACCAATCTTCTTGTCATGTATGGGTCACGAATCCGGCAATACTATGCGGACCAAGGCAGTGCAGAGCTGGGAAACCAGCCGCATCACCTGGCGACTGCTTTGTATAAACTCACGATAAGTTCGGCTAAGATACCAAAGCAAACATTAAAACAAACAGAGGGGATGAAAGCGTTCTTCATCAATGATCCATCGAAGGCGATGTACGAAGTCCGGGAGTTAAAGGATATCGATATGGATATGAGCGGTACGATTGATCAGAACGAGCTAATGATGCTGTCGACAAAAAAAGTCACTCTGAAGACCAGTGATAAACTCCTTGAAGTGCTCAGTACGCATCCAAATGTCGTGAAACGCATCAAACACCTTGCGTCACTTTCAACAAAATAAATAGATCCGGAAAACCATTTTCTTGATTATGTGAATATCTATTTTTCAAGTGTTACAGAGGCTACTGACTTTGCAATAAAAAATCATTACCAGTCTTACCAGGTGTTGAGTGACTACGAGTTCCAAGAGTAGAGAACGGGAAACGCATACTGGAATCGTTCCAGGATTCGTTCCAGGACCTGGATTAATCGTTCCATGAAAAATAGCCTGTCATAGGAAGTGGGCATCGTCACGGTCAGACTACCCCACTCACTCTCTGCTCCATGGCTGTCCCGCGCTTTTGCTGTGATCGTAAACATCCCTCGTTTCTCCCAGGTATGCGACCGGGTGAATGTTTCTCCCGAAGCAAACGGTCCAATCCAACCGCTATTCGTAGTATCCCCCCAGTCAATGTAGTAATGCACCTCATCAAAATCAGGGTCAATTGTCGTGAAATTATAATCAACCGCAACCTTTATTTTTGCTTTCCCAGGACCCATGATCGTCGGTTTTTTTGGCGGCTGATTCTGACCAGGTTTCCTCTTATAACAACCGGTATGGTGCTGATCATATTGGTACATGGGCCATTCCATGTGTGATGCATTATAGACACCGTCCATATCCCAGGCGTAGATATTCCCATCATCCCCTCCAACAACAACCTCGACGAAACTATCGTTGTCGATATCAGCAATCGCCGCTGTGGAATCCACTGAGTCACCAATGACCTTTGGCCAACCGATCACGGTAGTCGCATCATGATGCCAGGCGTATAACTTTCTATTATAGGAACCTACGATAATTTCGACATCTTCATCCCCATCAATATCACCAACAACAGGCTGCGCATAGATATATCCGGAATATGAAAATTCTTCCGCGTAGATTGTCAAAGGCCAGCCTGTGGCAAGGGTTCCATCATGATGCCAGATATAGAAACGGCCAATGGCTGTATTAGGAATCGCACCTCCTGCCAATATCTCCAAATCACCGTCGTTATCAATATCTGCGACGGAGGGTTCAGCAAACGCCAGCCCATTCTCTTGAGGCCAACCAGCTGCGATAGTTCCATCATGATGCCAGACAGCAATCTGCCTTTGCTGAGTAAAACCAGAGCAGGTGATGATCTCTAAATCGCCATCACCCTCGAGATCAGCGATGACCGGAGATGATTTGATATAATCATGGGCCCGCTGTGGCCATCCCTCAGCAACACTACCATCATGATTTAGCACACGCACATACCCGTCCTGGTCACCATAGAGAATCTCCGGGAAACCATCCTGGTCGATATCCGCGGTCGATACAGCGGCCCTCACCGGGCTCCCAAAGGAAACAGGCCATCCTTCAACCGTGATTCCATTATGATGCACCACATAGATTTTTCCTCCGCCATCAGTACTCGGAAGAATAATTTCTAAATCACCATCACAGTCAACATCGATTACTGCTACGGAGGATCGAGCGGCATAGACACTTTTTGGCCACCCAGCCATGATTGTTCCGTCATTGTGCCAAACAAAAATTTTATCTCCCCACATGCCTCCGATGACCTCCTCATTACTCGTTGTGATATTGATATCTGTGAACGTAAGTGATGCTCCTTGGATATAAATAAATTGAAACGGCCATCCAGAGAGCACGTTACCCATCGGATCGATGACATAGTCATAGTTGTTCCCACCAACAGGGCCAATGGTCACAGTACCAAAGCCAATCTCCTGATATCCATCGTGATTGATATCAGAAAGAGCAATGGGGCTCCAGATTGCAACCTGTATTCCCTGAATCTCGTCCGGCCACCCAAACGGGAAATCCGGACGCAAGGTTGGATCAAAATAGACAGTCGCATTGACCATGTATTGTCCTGAATTGGTAAGATAGACGGTGAGGCGGATGGTGCAATACCCTGCTTCGGTGATTGACTCGGTATCCCAAAAACCCAAGGTTCCGTTGATAATCTCTGTTGTTCCGTTATCGACGAGGGTCACACCTTGGGTAAACCATTCGGTGGGCGCAAACCCCACGCCCCATTCAAGCAAGTAGTTCTGAAAATCTGGCATTGATACCGTACCATTTATTTCAACAATATCCCCATTTCGAAATACATCTCCCAACCTTGGGAAATTGATTACTGGTAAGACGAACCGAGGTAGAGGCTCCTGCCGCGGATGAAATCCATCTAAAGAAAGCATCTCCCAAGGAGAATGCCTTGTTTTTTGTTCTCTGGCATCTATAGCGTTTTCCGGGATCTTATTCCCAGTGCAAGGAATAAAACTCATTCCAACAAGTAGACTTATCAATCCAAATACTATTGCTTTTTTCATCTTTATTCCCACCATATTCTTCCCTATCCACATAAGCAGTAATCCTCATGCAAGATTTGGTTTTTCGAACCACCAATTGAATGCTCAAATCTACAGGAAAACGGCTGTTGTTCTACTCGTTATCTCTGACGTAGCCAGATTTCTTCGTCCAGCATCGAGAATATGATGATCTGTTTTCCTTGAGCTGTTTTTTCTAACGCACCGACTCTAGCGGTTATACTGATTGGACCAAGTCCGAGGAACATCCCTGTCTTCATGGTTGTTGATTGTCCAGCAGGGATGGCGTCAATGATACCTTCCGCTGTTTTGGTGATGAACCCAAGGATACCTCCTTCCACATGGATCAGCCAGGGGACATCGGTTGCATCCTCTTCTTTATTGTTCGTAATCAGGATGGACACTCCGACACCACCGGTGATGCTGAAGTTAATATCACCCGGAACTTCAGAGACTTGAATTGGTTTTGTAAGCGTATCAGAGGCGTTTTCTCGATCTGTCACCGTCAAGGTCAAGTTAAAGGAACCAGGCCATGCATAGACATGCTCAATGGTCATTCCATTCCCTGCAATCCCATCCCCGAAATCCCACACATAGGAGACAATGTCTCCATCGGGGTCATAGGATCGAGATGCATTAAACATCACTGGTTGACCAACCAGGGGTTCTTCCGGTTGGTAACTGAAATCAGCGACCGGTGGTTGATTCACACCCGGGCAGTGCAATTTCGCGATAAATACATCGAAATCTCCATGGGTGGTTAGTGTCGTGTCCCCGAACAGGGCGGACCCATCGAAATACCCGGTCACATATACAACCCCAGTGTTAGACGCTGTAAGAGCATAACCTTCATCCCAGTCAGCGCCACCTGCGCTGATCGCCCATTGCCAGTGCCCATCAGGATCGAGTGTTGCCACGAACACATCATGGGTACCCTGAGTAGTGATGGTAGTTGTCCCAATTGTGATGGTACCATCAAATACACCGCTGATAAAGGGGCTGCCACTGTTATTGACCGCGATACCCCAGGCTCCTTCCGTGGAGCTGCTACCAGCACTGACGACCCAGTGCCAGCCTCCATTGCTATCGATTTTAACCACATACACGTCCCAGCTCCCCTGACTCGAAAGAGTGGTCGTTCCAAACGTTATGCTAACCAAGAACACTCCGGTGACATAGGCGTTATCATTCCCATCGAGAGCGATATCGTATCCTCGTTCAATGGAACTACTTCCACCGCTTCGTGCCCATATCCAGGCACCATTGCTGTCGAGTTTGGCGATAAAAACATCGGCATTACCGAGGCTTGTGATTGTCTCTGTCCCAAAGGTTGCGCTGCTTTCGAAATCCCCGGTGAGATATGTATTCCCATTGGTGTCCACCGCGATGTCACAGACATAATCAGGTTGACTGCCTCCACCGCTCACCGCCCAAATCCAGGTACCATTAGTATCCAGCTTTGCGACAAACACATCAGCACTACCTTGACTGGTGAGATGAAACGTACCAAAATAGGCTGAATACATGAAATGCCCGGTCACATAGCTATTTCCACTGTCGTCAACAGCGATTCCGTATCCTGCGTCACCAATGTATCCACCGCCTCGAACTGCCCATTGCCAGGTGCCATTGGTGTCCAGTTTCGCGACAAAAACATCAGGATCAGCAGGACCACCTATACTTGTCAGCGTGATGTTTCCAAACCATGCCACATCATAGAACACCCCCGTTATGTAGGAGTTTCCCAGTTCATCAACAGCGATACTTGATCCTGCGTCCGCACCCCCGCCTCCAGCATTGACTGCCCACTGCCATTCCCCTTTGTTGTCGAGTTTAGCGACAAAAATGTCCATGGCACCGTAACTGGTCAATGTCGTGGATCCAAACACTGCTGTAGCAAAGAATTTCCCAATAACATAACAATCACTACTGTTGTCAGTAGCAATGCAATAGCCATAATCCAATGAATATCCGCCGGCTCCCACTGACCACTCCCAACGAATATCATCAAGAGGTCGTTGAGGGATGCTCTCATATGTCCCTATCGCAACAACAGGATACATGGTTGATATCAGAAACATTATGATGAAAAAAACTGCTTGTTTTTTTGATATTGAATTTTTCATTCACTAACCTCCATTTTATTTTTACTCAATATTTAAAATTAAAGCCTGTTACTACATAAAATTTTATATGAATAATTTATACAAATGGAATAAAAAACAAAGGAAATATTACTTTTCATTCAAAAAAATCTTCCCAATAATAGGGGGTAATGTTATAAGGTTCAGTAGTTCGGCAAGTTAATAGATAAACAATGACTGTGGATATATTATCGTTGAGATCAATGAACATTTTTTACTGGATGTGTTATCAATCAATTAATGTTTTACGCTTTGTTTCTCCTTACAAACGAGGCTGATGGTTAATAGAGCATGGGCGATGATGCTTTCAATCTCTTCCGGTCTCCTGTAGAAAAAAAAGATAAGTTACAGTTGATTTTTTTTTTAAAAAAAAAAAAAAGAAAAAAGGGGTTTTATTTCTGTGCTACCCCGCCCCATTTTGAGATATAGACGATACCAAGAACAGCCACAATTGTGATTACCAGCCCGACCACTATCCCA
>JBAZLE010000021.1:0-16980 GCA_041650455.1 Thermoplasmatota archaeon
GAAAGTCCCGGTGTTCCGTGGAAACGTAACAGGGGAAGAAAAAACTAATGAACGGTACACGTTAACGGTCTTTGCTCATTTTGCACGATCCATTCCGTTAGGGTCATTGTTTTCCGCAGCCCTGGGGAGAAACGTGTCCTATATTTATGCGGAGTTATATCAGGATAAAAGTTTCCGTTCGTCAGGGACCGTCGGTCGTCTCTCTTTAGGATCGATTTCAGTGAATATGACCGGAAAAAACCTCCTTCAAAAACTTCGGACAGCGCTGGGGATATTCGATTGGAAAAACCTCACCCTGTTTAAGAAGATTCGATTCCCTGATCTCGACCCAGGAGCATATCTTGTGAAGATCTTTCGGGAGAACCCACGGTTTGCCAAAGAACGGCAGTACATCGGGTTCGCTCTCATTGACCTCACGGAAGACACCGCGATCAGGATACGGTGTCGACCGCAGGGTGCGATTACCGTTTCTCTCACCGATCAGGAAAACCAAGCGGTGGAGAACGCCCACTGCATCTTAATAATCGACAACACGACTGTCGCGGACGCAGTCACAGATTCCCAGGGACACGCACGTCTCTTCGCCCCATGTTATTCTCTGAAACCGTATCAGTTGAAGATCTTTTATCAAGGGTTTTTAATCGGGGAAGAACAGATGAGGTTAACCAGCGTGCGTCGAATCATCGATTTGAAGAAATCGTTCAGTCTTGAGCGGTACGGTCTGTCGTTGACGGTGACAGACACCTGGGGGTTTGCTCCAGCGGTTGATGTGAACCCGACACTCGTCAGCAGGGATATGGTGTCTGCGATGACCATTCGAGCAGAATCCAGTGAAGCAGGAACGTATCGTTTCAGCAATCTTCTCCCAGCACCCTATCAGTTGAGTCTGAGCTACAAATCATTTCGACTGGAGCAAGACGTACGCCTTGAACAAGGAACCTCACTGTCGGTGATGTTTCCAGCGGAGTTTGCCCTTGATCTTGCGATCTTTAACTCCTATGCAGACCGGTTGTCAGGCGGTGAGGTTTCTCTTCAAAGAAGCGGAAAAACCAAGTCGACTGTAATCCAGCAGAACGGGTCAGCAACTACATCGTTACCGCCGGGAGATTATGAACTTATCGTACATACGAATACCCAAAATATTGCACAGCAACAGATACAAATTCGAGGGGATAAAAAGATGGATCTCCTCACCTCTCAAGGATCTTTCCTTCATACGATACTGCTTTATCTTGGCATCCTTTTCTTAGTTGGGACAATCGGCTTTCTCGTATGGAAACGCCAGCTGGTTGTTGGTCTGAAACTTATCACGATCAGTCTGCTTATTATAGCATTGGTATCCCCCTGGTGGACGTTAAACGGTGAAACCGGCTCGGTTTCAACAACGACGAACACCATGGTGATTCCGCCAAAGTTAATCACTCTGACAAAATCCTCGAATGCGACTGGAGGTGAGATTAGCGCGGTCCCTGACGAAGTCACGATGGTGTTAGGATTGTTATCCTTGTTAGTAGGCGTTGTCTGCATATTCCTCTTCGTAAGTCTCTTAACAGAGAGAAAACTGCGAAAGATAACGTTACTTGTCTCATTACTGAGCATTGTTTTGATACTCCTTACATTGGTTGTTTTTTACTATGCTTTAGACCAGCTCACGCAGGTGGGAGTCGGGAGTTTCATGGGCAGCGGCACCCTTGATATCACAATCCCAGGACAGTTAGTGCAAATAGCGGTTCCGTGTTCCTGGGGCCCAAGCATCAGTTTTTACCTATTGATTCTCTCGTTTGTTTTCTTAGTGTTCGCGTTTTTTATACAACGAATTACGAATCGGTTCTCCAGGAAAGAAAGAGACTAAAAAAGACCATTGAACCTTTCCAGGTTTTTTTCTAGGTTTTCGTTGTCTACTGTGATTCTGTCAAGATATGAACTTTAGGAGCCGACAGTGTTTGTGTATTGTTCAGATAAAAGATTATTAATCACCATTGTATATTGATAGGCAATCTATGGGGGCGTTTGGATATGGACAAGAAAAGTATCACCTGCGGAATCATCACCTTGTTTTTTATCGCAGGATTAAGCGGATGTGTTGGACCACAAGTGACGGAGTATTTTAATGAATCCTATGCAGTAAATGAACAGACAATTCTGACGGTGTCGAATATTAACGGTCAGGTGGAAATTTCAAGTTGGGATGGGGACAATGTCACCGTGAATGCAGTGAAGAAATCTTCGTTTGGTCAAGATGAACTGGACAAGATTGAGATCAATGTGACTTCCAGTGGAAATTCTTTGGACATTCAGACTCGATATTCGGGGCTTTCGTCGATTCAGGGAAGTGTGGATATGAACATTAAGGTACCCCGTACGCTTACGATTGAGTCCATGACATCCTCGAATGGCGCAATCCTTATCTCAGGAACAAACGGCGATATCACCGCAGTCAGTTCTAATGGAGCGATTCTCATTGATACGGTTGATGGGTATGTTTCTGCGGAAACAAGCAATGGGCGTATTGAAGTGAAAAACACCACGGGAGTCCAGGATCTTCACACCTCGAATGGTGCTATCATCGTTGAGGTGGCTGATTTTCGAGATGACATCAGTATTGTGACGAGCAACGGTCCGATAACCGTGTACATGAATCCGGCGTTAAATGCTACGATAGAGATGAGGACGTCAAACAGCAAAATTACCTTTGAGGGGATTTCGCTTGATGTGGACTTGCTCGAAGAGACGCATGTGATTGGATCACTTGGGTCTGATGGGAAATCGATAGACATTCATACGTCGAATGGAAAAATTCAGTTGTTCAAGTTATAGATAAAACACAACTGACATATCGTGACGTGACGCGTTATTGTTTGAGTACGCTATAGGTGAACATGAAAAATCCTTTTAACCCCTTGGTCATTTCATGATCCTGCAGAACAAGATAGTAATCTGTTCCACGCGGGTATGATCTAGTGGTTATGAGATACTCCTTTTCGTCAAATTTTTCGACGAAAAAATCGATGAGAATCTCAACGATATTTTCCACAATCTGATTTAACTCTTTTTTTTTTTATTTCTATAACATATGATGAATTCACTCTTAATAAAACGATAAAAATAATGTAGGGTAATGGATTTGAATATTTCATTTGTATTGGTTGAATCTCTTTTTATTTACCTAAGTTATCTAATCGTTTTATCAATTCGTTATAAACCATTTTTTTCTTATCTTTATTTAGATGAAATAATGTTTTAGAAATCATTGCCTTTGAAATTGTAAAGATATAGTTTATTTTTATTATACTATCTTTTATTGCCCCGTCACTTTTGGAAAGAGGAATCCCTTTCATTTCCAGGTTGCTTGTTATGCCAGCAACTACAACGTTATCAAATTCTTCAAATAAGACAAGAGCAGGTCTTTTTTTTATTTCAAACGTATCGGTGAATTGTATCTGGGCAATTATGATATCACCTGGTTTAAGCATCGTCCCATACCTCATCTTCTTTGTTGTCCCATAATTCTTTCATTTTTTGTTGTTGAATTTTGTGGAGGAATTCATCATATTGATTTCTTTTTTTTACATTTTTAAAAGTCTCTATCATATTTGAAATTAATTCATTGTATGTTTGTCTTGGATGTTCCCTGATTTTTTTCAGTGAATTAACAATAGATTTATCTAACTGAATCGTAGTGTTATTACCCATTATATATCACCTATAGTAACTATATAATATATTATATATAAACTTTTTCTACGAGTAACTTGTATTAGTTTAGAGAAAGGTATTTGAACTTCAATTTATCGGTTTTATACTGATTCAAAATTTAATTTAAACTCGCCCCACATGGCACAGTATGAGAAACGGCAAGCATGAAAAATCCTTTTAACCCCATGATGATTTCATGGTTTTACAGAACAAAGAAACGACTCAATCGGTGTGATTTCATAAAAATAAAAAAAGTTGATTAAATAAATATAAAAATAGTAATTTAGTAGTAATAAAGTTATAATAAAAACAAATATATGAGAAATTTATTCCACGCGGGTATGATCTAGTGGTTATGAGATACTCCTTTTCGTCAAATTTTTCGACGAATAATTCGACGAGAAATTCAGCGATATTTTCCCACGGATTCCTTCTCTTTTCTTTTATGATTCAACTGCTATCTTCACCATTCTTCTATATTTACCAAGAGTGCAGAACCTAAGAAAAAAGCTGTATAGGGAATCGCGACGAAATTAAGATTGGGAAAGAATATTTTTATTCCTGTAAAACCCATAACGCCTAGATAATCATCTCCCCCTATACCACCATGGAAAGAATGATCCCAGGTTTTCATACCGTTTAAACCCATGGTAGATAACCATCCATCAGCGGGATTAACATAACCTGGTCTGCTAATCCATTCACCAAATCGAATCCACTGTGAAAACGAGAGAGGACTAATATTTCCTAAAAGAAACGACATAATTGAAGTTATACCAAAAATGAGCGATAAGCCAAGAAGAATCACCCCGATAATTAATCGACCAGATGTCAATGTAACACTAGCCCAGGCTAATGTGGCTAACAAAGGTATAAGATTTGCTCTTGCCAAAAAAGGTATAAATATTGTTTCAGTGGTACGACCGGCAATTAAACAAAGAACGTTACTCGTATTATCAATAATTAATAAGGAATTTTTCAACATTTTTTCCTGAAAATTTATTATTTTTTTATCTTGATATGATTTTGTAACTAACTTCTGTGCTCTCTCAACACTCATCCCCTTCGGCAACAACCCATACGTATCCAACTCCACCACAGCTTCCTTGAAAATAGGAATTGCTTCCTCCCTTGTTGATGTCTGATTCAACCTGGCTCTGAAATCCACCAGATATTCCTCCAGGCTCTGGTATTGTTCTCTGGTGAGTCTGACAGTTGTATTTCCGTATACTTGGATCCCACAGGCCTGGGTGGTGACTTCGATGAGGTCATCTTCCTGGGCTGCTGTGACAACATTCATGTTGATGCTAGGTGCGACTGAGACGCCAAGGAAAAGAAGGATAATACTTACTGCAAAGATTTTCTTCATATCTTTCAACTCATCCCGGGGATATCATAGGGTCCTTGTGCTGGTTTCCAATCAATATCGATTTTTGGATAATAGAAATATACCTCTTCAGGATGACCATGTTCATTCATGCGTGTCCCTAGGAAGATTCTCCCTTTACCAAAGAGTATTTTTAGGGAAATCATTGTGTCGCCCCAGTAATTCGCATACCATCTTGCTCTTTTACAATAGAGGTTTTGAGCGTCTCTTTTATTCCAACAAATGTTATTATTCAATATTTCGTTTTTGAAACCTGCCCAAAGCTGAATGCCAGTAACATTATTACTCACGATGTCATTATAAGATATAATATTCAGTATCCCAGAGCTAACATGTATTCCCTCTTCGTTATTAGAAATATTGTTTTGTGAAATAATATTACCAGTACTACTTAGTAACCAAATCCCATAATCACAATTTGAAATGATATTTTCTTTAATGCATGAAGAATAACCAACTGTTAATATTCCATTTTCACAATATTCTATCCTGTTTTTATAAATGGTATTTATATCAAATATTAAGTTTCCTACTACTTTTATTCCAGCTGCAAGAGTTGCATCCTCAGCGTGCCATATACAATTTTCTGAAATAGTATTATTTCGACCACGAACAAAAATACCGATAAAAAAGGTGCTCAATAGTTGATTACGCGAAACGATATTGTTATTAGAGTCATAAATTACTATTCCACTGTCCTCACCTTCACACATATTTTCTGTGATAATTGTATTATTTGCATATTCTATTGTAATTCCATCATTATAAATTCCATAAAAACTATTCTCAGTTATGAGATTCCTCTCACCATTTAATAAATAAATACCCCGACAGCGTCTAGTAGGGTTAAAAATATTATTACTTATTTGATTTTCATTTGAATGAATTTTTAAGATACTAAAGTGATAATATCCTTTTGTATTTAGGAACGTAAAATCAGATACAACTACGGAATCAGCGGTTATTTCAATATTACATCCATACGAACCTTCTTGGTTACCATCAATAATCGTCGTATTTTTATCTTCACCAATGAGAATAATAGATTTATTAATTAACAAGGGCTCTACATAAGGGGAACTATCATCATATACAAACACAATATCCCCATCAGATGTGTTATCAATTGCATCCTGAATCCTTGTATAGTTCCCTGGTCCAGAACCACCAACGTATAATGTATTACCACGATTCAAAGGTTTAGTGTCGATAGATATGTTTCTGCTAAATGCAGATACAACACTCGCTCCAACAAGAACGATAATAGTTCCAACCATCATACTTTTCCTTAACCAACTGTTTTTCATATCTTGTTTCCTCCCTTCTAACATATATTCTCCACCAACTTGTCGCCGTCTTCTATTTTTATACTTGATAGTAGTGCTGAATAACCAGCTTGTTCATCGATGAAGACGTTCACGAGCTATCCGTGTGATACTCATCGATTCCACATAACCAGATTGTAACAAGGATTGTTTAATCTCATTCGCTGAACAGGGACTCTTGGAAAGGTCAGCAATGATATTCCAACGAGCAGTCTTCCCTCGTTGAGAGCTTTTTGACTCGGTCATCACCAAATCGATTTTCATATCAGCGATTTTCTGAGCTATACGTGCAAGACAACCAGGAGAGTCACCGAATTCGATTTCCATCTTCACAATATCCTTGGGCTTTCCGTAAATCGGACTGATCGTTATAGTATCGGTCTTCTGGTCTAAGCTCAGCAGGACTTCATCGCCCTCTTTCAGGTTGAGGGGTTCTCGGAATTCATTAGGGATGACGAGTCGCCCTCGTGTGTCTAATCGTACTATTGAGTTCATTTTCCACCTATGTGGGAATATTGTGGGATGTAATAGGATGAGTAGTATATAATTTTTTCCGGGAAAGGGTGAGACATTTGAAACCTAGATTAAATACGAAAATTAATCATCATTTTATGAAAATTCATCTCAGTTGATTATGAGTTGAAAAGATTGGTATGAAAAATCCTTTTAACCCCATGGCCATTTCATGGTTTTACAGAACAGAGAAATGACTCAATCGGTGCTATTTCATAAAAATAAAAAAAGTTGATTAAATAAATACAAAAATAGTAATTTGGTCGTAATTAAGTTATAAAAAAAATAAATATATGATTAATTTGTTCCACGCGGGTATGATCTAGTGGTTATGATAGTGGCTTCCCAAGCCATTCACACGGGTTCGAATCCCGTTACCCGCATCAAAAAAAAGGGGATATATATGAAAAACAAGGTAAACGTAGGAAATAGAGTCGAGCTTGTCTACATCAACGATTCGATGACGCGATTGAAGCCAGGGTCTCGAGGAACAGTGAAGAAAATCGAAAGCGAATCAGATGAGACCTTGATCTGGGTAGATTGGGATAATGGCGAGCGCCTCGCGCTCCTTGACCCCATCGACAAGTATAAAGTAATCCTAAAATAGAAAAAAGTTACTGAAACACCCAAGGCCGATTCATCACTTCAGAAAGAAACAAAAAGATATTCGGGAACAAACGCTCCAATATCGAAAAGAAAGGGACTCTCGTACAGGAGTTCCGTGGCATAGTCACCGCAAGAGGCTCCGACCAGCTGCTCTCATCGCCATACACATCTTTTGCTTTTACTCGTATGGAATACGTCCCTTTGGCAGACCAGGAGTGTTGAGCAGGAGCGGTCTGTTCTGATGAAAACGGTCCGAGCCAGTCGCTGTAACTCCCGTCATCCCAATCCCATAGATAAAACACCTGGTCGTCATCGAGATCAGTGGTGACTGTCGAATAGAGATACAGGGTGTCTACCTTTCCAGATGCTTGCCCAGAGGGTCGCTGTGGTGTTTCTGGTGGGGCATTTTGTTGGATATCGCCATACGCAGTGAAGAAATGTGCATCCGGTGCACCGATATAGGGATGATGCTCTACTCGCCCAGATGTATCCTCCGCATGGATGTAATAGGACACTACCGTCCCGTTCTCCTGTTGTGGAATGACTGCGTGATACACATCATCTCCCAGAGGTTCCATTGGGATGAAGCTCCAATCCTCTGCATCAGTCTTCCAATAGACACCAGTGGAGGCGCTGATGAGGGGTTGTCCACTGTATGGATAGATCATTGTCTGGATATCATATCCGCTTTCGGTGGTTTGGTTCCCGAACAAGGGAGTATGCTGGATGTAGAGCATGGATCGGTCGGTGATTCCCATAGCCCGACAATGAAGAGCATCTGTTGATTCCCAACTTCCTGTAAACCCAAGGACCTCATATCCAGGCATCGCATTTTGGTACGCAAGAATCGCTTCATCATCCCATTGACTTCCCTTAATGGGGACTATGACTTTGTTGTTTAAAATTAGCGAGTTGGTATAAGGTTCATTATTTGGGGTATAGACCCGGACCACCGTATATGGGGTTCCATAACAACTGATCTGGGATTCAAAATAATCGACAGCAGCTTCGATTTCATCGTACTGAGAATGGCTCACTGGAACTTCACGAATCAAAATCGTATCCGGTGAAAGGTACTTCCCCCAGCAGTCAACATGTTCAATATATTCACCGTTCACGTCGGTCACGACATGATACGTGGTAATCCCACAATACTCGTTCAGCTTCTGGTTGATCTGATCATGGGTATACCCTGGGTTTTCATCCCACACTAAGGTGGTAGATATCGCTATCCCTTGCCCATCGGTCATGTAGTTACCCCCAGTATGTTCAAGAGTCATGAAGGAGAGGGGGACGCTTTGATTACTGGCATACGCAGAGGGGATCGCATCATCATTCGGCCTAGGTCGATTGTAGATAAAATCGACTATTCCTTGTACTTCGTTGCTGTTGAAGATGAACCAGGGGCCATAGTCCCTTGTCCAGTAAGAATCCGAGGGGGCGATAAGGAAACTGCAATGATTCGGATCGATCCCATAGCTTTGATACTGGGAAAGCACCGTGTTTTTTTGAGAAACACTCGAGACGATGGTCACAACTATAACATCTTCAGCCATTTCTTTTATGATGTTTAAACCGATACCAAAAGGATAGCGGATCAGCACTCCTTGCATGGGTTCGAACTCTGCAGGCTGACGGATCATTGCCTTCGAAGTTGAGCCGTTTATGTAAAGGGAGTTGACGTAAAATGTACTGTTGTCAAAGGTTGTGGATTGAACTGTTGTCGCGCTCGAAAAAGCTACGCTGACAAGAATCAGAACCATCACGGTGCAACCCAAAGTTTTTCGTTGTCGAATCATCTTACGTATCCCCCTAATGTTTTATGAAATCGTATATTTTCTCTGAGCAGCTGATGTCATCTTTCTTTGAATTTTCTCTCTTGTGTCTCATATGAGGTGAACGTCTCTTCCACCCTAGGTAAGTGAGTAGGAGAGTATACGGAATCGACTAATATTGGAAGAGAGTCTCGAAGAACCGGAAGAAACGAGGGAACAGATGTTCAAGAAGATCAACCCACCAGGGTAAAAACGGAAGGTTGTACGGCATGCTAATATCAAGGGGATCCGACCACTCACTTTCATTTCCTTGGGGATCTTTTGCTTTCACCTTAATCGCATAAGAACCTTCTTTGTTCCAAGTTTTTTTTGCTCGTACCTGCTCTCCAGACTCATAGGGGCCAAGCCATTCGCTGAAGGTCCCATCACCCCAGTCCCACAGATAGTAGACCTGATCACGATTTGGGTCTTTGGTAGAGGTTATGTATGTATAGGTTGTTCCTATTGTTCCGTTGACCTTGCCGAATGGTTTGTCTGGTTTCGCTGGTGGCATGTTTTGATGCTGGACGAGAAGGGTGGTGATATACGGCATAGTATTAAACCCGGTCACAACAAGTTGTACTTCTTCAATAGTGCTGAGATCTGCGTCGATTTGGATGATTGCATGACCAGACATGTCAGTGTATCCGTACCCTAAGAGCGTTCCTTGTGCGGAGATGGCACAAAGAGCATTTGAGAAACCAGGGGCATCCAGTTCGAATGAGTCTGCCATCCCGTTAACAAACGGGTCATGGGTGACGGTCATCGTTGCAGGGGAGTCTGTACGAACTTGTACTGAAGGGTCGCCAAAGACCGTCCATGCGTCTGCCTCCTCCATTCCAGCTGATCCATAGTCATCGATCATGGACATGGCACCATGATAGCAGAGAGCGCCATAGGTGGTCTTGATGTTGTCTGCATATAGGCCAACCAGAATATTGTTGAACTCATCCTGTGCTTCCATCGGGGGATCCCAACTTTGGCTTATGGTCGACATATATGCTCCGATTGCACCGGTTGGTTGGCCGTTGCCGCTATTGGTGGCTCGTAACCAGGCTTCCGCAAAACAGGTATAGGTGTCAAATTCTCCATTGTTACAGGCAACCGAAACGATAAACGGCAACATGTTATCATTTGTTAATTGGTTCACATTCGTGTTACTGAACCCGCTCGAACCCCAGGAGGTTGGTGAACCATGCCCACAGTAATTAATGATACTGCGCCCTTCGTTCAAAGCAGTCGCTACCATGGTTGGTGTCGGGTTCCCTGCCGCGTCTCCACCACCCTGACTGCCGTCATAGAGTTCATCGACAAACGAGTAGGTGAAATTCAGAAGGAGTGCACGAATATTCCGAACATGCTCATAATCGTACTCATTATCATCACCAGTACCTTGACTGGAAGCGATCCCAACTCCTTTTTCATACCACTCGGCACCAGCCTCCGGATATTGTTCATACGTGATAGTTCGATTCACCTGTGTTTGAACATGCGCAACGGTTTCTGCCGAGAAACGACCAACAAATAAATCGATGTAATGATCAGCTCCTACGATGTAACCATAGCTTGGGTCTGAAGCAACATACCCACTCACATATGTTGGGACCTGTGCTGCATCTCCGACAAGCAGAACAAACGTAAGCCCATTCGTGTTGTAGTACTCGGCAATATAGGATCGTATCGCATTCGCATTACCGATCGTTGAGACATTGACCATCTCCGTGGGAATCCCTTTCATGTTCTTCCATTGGACGAAGGGAACCATGTCAAAATAGAAATTATCGTATACGATGACCAGCATATTGCCCTGTTCGGAAACCGGGGTATACCTGTTCAGATTAAAGTTAAGGAAATGGTTTTGATAAATGGGGAGAAAATCGCTATCCACCCGTAACAATGTCTCGTCGTTTTCGCTATTCAGGCTGGCTTGTTGTGTCGGATAGACTTCAATGGTGATATCATTGTAGAACCGAAGTGTCTTTTCAACAGGGTTATATTGGAAGGGAGACACGGTGACAACCTGGCCACGGAAATCCCTCAGATAGTACGGTTCTTCGAGGGTGACAATACTGGAGGGATACCAGGTGTTTTTTGTGTACATCTCACCAAACTCATAGGGTACCTCTGCTGGGTTAACCGTCCGTTTGAGGTTGCCCTTCGAAGGAGCAACAGCGATGTTTTTGAATTCCTGATAGGTCGCTTGAATGACCCGGACATCCATCGTCGTTGTATCTGGGATGATCACACTTCGATGGATCGAAGGAAGATCTGGTGCGCCTGCAACAAGGCTTTGAGGCTCCTGGCCTAACGAGATTTGAACGTATTCGTTGTCGTTTATCATGACCGGCAGCATCGTAAACATAGCGAGTTGATAGTGCAGTTGAATTGCGTCTCCCATGTCACTCACAGCAATAGAAACCCCTTCCGCATTACTTACAGTTGGAGTTGTTTCTCCTGGAACAGCACCGATGCTTGGCAGAACGCTTGTTGTTGCGATACAAAGGCCTACAATAAAAATGATGAACTTTCTCAAAGTTGTGGTTTTCATATTATTCCCCTATTTTTTCTCTAGATAAATTCCCAATATATTTAGATATTGTTAACTTGGTACTTCCTATATATACTTTTCTTTTATAAAAAAGGTGGATTGGAGAGGAAAAAAAGCAGGGTAACGGTTCGTTTCTCTCAATAGAAAGGGGAGTTATAAAAAGATAGAAAGAAAATCGTGGGTTTTTTATCACAAATCTGTATAGGAGAGTCTTGTTCGGGGATGACGGAAAAAATATCAGGTTTCCTTTTTAAAAATCGAAGAGTTTTTTTTGTGTGACAGGGTGGTTCAACGACGAAAAGTTTTCAAGAATTGGTACCACACGGT
Organism: Thermoplasmatota archaeon; assembly: GCA_041650455.1. Taxonomy (GTDB): domain Archaea; phylum Thermoplasmatota; class E2; order DHVEG-1; family DHVEG-1; genus SM1-50. The sequence goes on from JBAZLE010000021.1 coordinate 12,217, forward strand.
CCCTGGAGAACTGATGTTCGTCACACAGCAGACGAACCACGGCAGAAGAATCTGGAGTGGACCATTGAAGCGAATAGTCCTGAGTGATAGTTGGTTCAAGAAATATCTTTTTGACGACGGTGATTTCATCCATGGTAAAATTCCTCTCCACCTCAGGAATGCTGCCAAAGGCGTTTTCAATGGTTCCTTTCTCCTGAAGGAGCTTGAGGCTTTTCTTCGGACCGAATCCTTTGACCCCGTCATTGAAATCAGTACCAATAAGGATGGCAAGCTCCACAAGCTGCTCCCGGGAGAGCCTTAGTTTTTGAAGACCAGGCTCAAGACGAATCCTCTCAGGATGAACCAGGGTATAGGCCTGTTTGTTGGGAAGTTTTCGTTTTTCTGATGACGTCAGGTTCCGTATCAAAAGAGGGGCGCCAAACAACAGGCAGTCAAAATCCTGTGAACCAACTGCAAACGCATCCCCTTTCCGAACTAGGTAACTGGCCTGTGCCTCTCCCTCCGAGGGGGCTTGGATATAAGGAATTCCCAGGGCATCGAGGAGCTGCTTGCTCTGTGCAACAATATCTGTCGTCACCCGGGAGGTCTGCTGTGCTTTTGATTTTGCTTTCTCCAGATCTCCTTTTTCGAGGGCTTCTTTCCATTCGCGTTCCGCTTGTTCTTTTCGCTGTCGTCGCTGCTGAATCGTCCGCGCTTTGAACGGATGGGGCGCTCCGTCGAACACGTACACCGGACGGATCCTGGCTGCCACCATGTTTGCGGTGCGATACAACAGACCCGATAAATGTGACGTGATCCTTCCTTGTGCATCTTTTAGCGGCGTCCCATCACGTTGCCGGATGCTGGAGAGAAACTGATGCAGGATGTTATATCCATCAAGTGCAATGATACGGTCTTTGAAATCCTCAAACGCACAAGGCTCCTTGGTGAATAACTCTCCGAGATCTACACCCATGAGAAAACCACATCGTTTCAGGGGATAAATGCCTTTCTTTCCACCCGATATGTTTAAAGAAGGAAGACCGATTCCCTTGTTCGATGAAACGAGACCTTATCTCCATGCTGGATGTCAAAGAGGACCTTCACGACATCATTCGACTGAGCATAAAACTCAAACAACAATCAAAGAAAGGAAAACGGATTGAATACCTCAAACGAAAGACCCTGGGGATGATCTTTGAGAAACCCAGTACCCGGACACGAGTTTCTTTTGAGACCGGGATGAACCTACTCGGTGGTCATGCTATCTTTCTTTCCAGTTCTGACATTCAACTGGGAAGAGGAGAAAGCATTGAGGATACCGCAAAAGTGCTCTCCCGCTATGTCGACCTGATCATGTATCGAGCGAAGAGCAATGATGCGATGAAAGAGCTTGCGACGCATGCGACCGTACCCGTGATCAACGGGCTGGACAACAAGGAGCACCCCTGTCAGGTGATCACTGATTTGATGACCATCCAGGAACATAAAGGAAACCTCAAGGGCTTGCAGTTTGTGTACCTCGGCGACGGGAATAACAACATGGCGCATTCCTATCTTCTGGGGTGCGGGATAGCAGGGATGAACATTCGGATTGTCGCTCCAAAGAAATACTGGCCGGAAAAATATTATGGTGAAGAGGCAAAAAAATTCGGAAGCACGGTGGAAATCACCGATAAACTACGGGGCGCGACTGATGGTGCTGATGTCATTGCCACAGACACGTGGGTCTCGATGGGTGATGAGGCAGAAAAAGAAAAACGGATCAAAGAATTCAAAGGATATACGATTGATACGATGATGATGTGTGCTGCGAAAAAAGACGCGATCTTCCTTCACTGTCTCCCCGCCTACTATGGCTATGAGGTCACCAAGGACGTTGCCCATGGATCGCAATCCGTGATTTTTGATGAAGCAGAGAACCGGATGTGGGCACAAATTGGGGTCATGGTGACCCTCTATCGACACATGTTCCCATAAGTGACGAGCAGTTCACTTGCCACGGTCCATGCAGGAAGCATCTCATTATACAGGGAAATCACCTCGTTGGTTATGGTGGTGAGCGGAGTACGGAACTGACCAGAGGGAAATCCACCGATGAGAAACAGCAGATGATGCTTGTTCTTCTTTTTTAGGTCAGCAAAATATTGCTCAAGCACCACAGGTGTTCCGTCTTTCGACAGGGCAGCAATATAATCTGCTTGTTGTTGTTCGATGACTTGTTTGAGGGAGATGTTCTCTTGTAACGAAAGAAGGGGGTGTACCGTATCAGGGACAGCATGGGTCTCAAAGAGCTGCTCCAGAAGCCCCAAGAATCGTTCGTAGTTCCGCATGATCCGCGTCTTCGGATTCACGGTGATGACCTGATCGTGTCTGGTATGAATAAAAATCTGCAGCTGTCCTTGTTTATTGACAATCGATTCGAGCACAGTAAGTAAAAAAAGATGGGTGATATCAGGACGTCCCCGCCGTCTACCCTCGAGAAGATTGTTCATCGCCGCGTGATGATAGTTGGAATCGAGGAGAATCTGTCGGGGTGGTTTGCCTCGCTGTCTCGCATGGGCGATTACTGCTGGATGGTTGTACAGTTCAGCAGGCATCAGCTCAACTTCTGCCTCTGCAAGCACCAGGGTTAACATACAGCGCCTCAACTGAGGATTTCTGTAAGTTGATCCTGTTTGATTGCGTACCGTATTTCCTGTGCGATGCGTCGGCCTGTCGAAAGATCGGGTTGGATGAGCTCAGAATATGCAGACCCCGAGACATACGGGTTGGTCCCTGCGACGATACGAGCGGAAATCTCAAAGACTTTGAATTCCAGATCCTCGGTGACAACGGTCTCAAGGCAGAACGGACCGATGATGCCACCGAACAGTTCAAGAGATTTTTCCACGACCGCTTCCCCCATCTTAAAGACCTGGGGGAGGAGGGACTCTCGCATCACGATGGGGATGTTCCCGGTGACCACGAACGTGGGGTGAATCCCGAGTTCTTCGAGCTCTGCGATGGAACCGAGTCGTTGCACCTCATCAATGGTGGTCTCATCACGACGATCCATGGAAAGCAACTGCAGGCTCCCTTTTGAAAGCTTGTACGCCGTGTCCTGTATCGGGGAGTAGAAATAATGCAGATAATACCTGGTGCCCATCACAAACTCCTGGATCGTATAGGGTTTGTCGTGTTTGACGCGTTTGGAGAATTCTGCAAACGTCTTTGCGATGAAGAATCCTTTTCCCCCTTTCGCTCCATGGTACTTCACAATCACTGGTTTTTCGATGTTCCGCGGTTCTTTAATCTCCTTTGGCATGGTTATCCCAGCACCTTCTAGCCAGATGCGTTCTTTCTCACGGTCTGACTCCCACATGAGCACATGGCGGTTTCCAAAGGTGGGGACCTGAAGGTTCAGAAAATTCTTCGGACCGAGGTACTCGACAAAAGACCCATGGGGGATGACGATAACGTTTTTTTGTCGCAGCTCATCAGCGTATTTCGCGATGTCCTTGTAGTTGTCCACGATTAAAAAATCATCGGGTTTTCCAAGGGGGAACGCATCATAGAATTTCTTGACCTCGCCAACCGAGATGCCTAAGGTCTTAAACCCTTCTTTTCTCGCACCATGAAAAATCTGAAGGCTGGAATGCGAACAGACGGTGGCGACCGTCAGGTTTTTTGTCTCATACGTGGAGAGGAGTTCTTGTATGTTCACTTCAACCAAATGGTATCCAACTCCCAATACGAGGATAACGCAGCCCCTTTTTTTATCAGTTTCGCTGGAAAAAAGGGTGAGAAAGGATTGCTTCTTAGAACCGTTTTTTGTTATCCCGGAGGCCTTCGACGATTTCCTTACCAAAATCAGTGATTCGATACAACTTGATATCCCGATGTTTGCCTCCCTCGATTTGTTCGACTAAATTCAGACTCATCAACGATTCATCATCACGGTACCGAGAATTCATCCCGCGGATCGCCCCAATCACGTTCGTCGGTGTGGTCTTGACGTTATAGGCGATTTCAGAGGTGTAACTACCGCTTGGACTAATCTCAAACAGGTAATCTGCGATCTTCTTTCGCACGCTACTTCTCCGAAGCGACCGTATGATAAGAGGTTTTAACATCTCTGGAGAAATAACTGTTCTCTCTCCATCCAGCATCCCATTCCACGTAGTAGGTTTGGAATTGCGTTTCCTATTAATAAACTAATCGGTTAACGCGTGGAGATCGGATGTTGCAGAGGTAAATGAAACGAAACAGATAAATGTCTGTTCTTGTTTACGGGATGCAAGGATGGGTCACCTATGTCGATTAAGAAAGAGCTGTTAAATGAGTTGTCAGAGCAACAGTTGAAAAAATTAGCGGAAAGCAAAGGCATAAAATTTAATTTGAACACTGTTCAGAAGAAATATTATGAGAACTGGGCTGAAAAAGACAAACTCGTCGATCTGATGGCGACAAATACACATATCACCGTACCCGAAATAGAAAAATTTATTCAAACAAAGAAACTCTAATCGGTCATCTGCTTTTCAAGACCCCGACTTTTTTACAATATTTTTGAAGAGAACACGTACTGCAGTGCGGTGAGATTGGGAGGCAGATTGTTTGACCGAACCGTACAAACAAATCATTAAAATCATCCCAATATTTTGCTGGGAGAATTTTAATGAGAGCTTGTTCGGTTTCTTCCGGGGTGTTTGTACGAATCCAGCCTAATCGGTTGGGAATCCGATGACAATGGGTGTCGATAGGAAGATATCCGTGTTTTCTATGCCCATAGACCATGACGAT
>JBAZLE010000022.1:0-16980 GCA_041650455.1 Thermoplasmatota archaeon
GAGCTGTATTTGCCGCTGTCTATGGAGTTAGGATGGTTCTCCACAAAGGAATCACAGCAGTTCGTGAAATATGCCGTGAAAAAAGAATTGTTGGTGAGGACCGAGGGGGCGCTGTCTCCAAATTTTCCGATTGATGCAATCAAAATTCCTGTCGGCTTTACTCCCTCTAAAAAAATTTTTAGCGAAACAACAGAAGAGCCCAAAGGAAAAAACATCATCGAGGAGATAATTGCGCAAATCGTTGAACACACCCATCGTGATAAAACCGAGATATGTGGGGAAATAACAAGAGAGGAAAAAGAAAAAAACCTGCTGCCGGAAGTCGCTGCGTTGTTCGTCGCAAGAAAATATGGTATCGATGTTTCAACGTGGTATGCGTCTGTAGAACCGGCAATATTCAAAGGAAATACAGGATTATAGGGATGAGTAAAATCCCCATGCAATGGCTGCGTCGCACACCCCAGCAAATCGGTAAGAATCCAATGCTGGTTGCCACCAGTAAAATTACCGCACCAAGGACCCCGGTGAAGAGGATAACGAGAATAAAAACAAAGAGAAGCGTAACAACGACAAGCGTCTGATAGGGGAGTGTATTGAATTTTTTTGCGAAGAGTTTTCCAAGATATAGCGTTAAAAAATAGGAAAGAGCGCCGCTCAATAGCAAGAACATTAAGAGGTACGTTAATCCCAATGGCAGGACAACGGAATCCCAAGGTTCGATGGCGATGGTCTCCCGTACCGCAAGAGTAACGCCGCTGCGGGCTCGTAGAATCACAAACAGCATGACCGTCACTGAGAAGGCTGCTGCAGTGTTCACCGATGAGAGCGTAACGATGGTTTGTTCTTGACTTGATTTTTGTCGTGCGTTCATCGCAAGCACCGTTCCTGTTGCTGTCGTCAGACCAGGAATGATTGAGACAAAGATTCCTGCAAGACTGCCGGCGAGGATAGAGAAATACGTAGATTTTTTCTCAATGCGATTTTGTGTGAGGGGCGTGACTTTCTGCTCAGGTATCACCGGTTTGGTAAACAATGAGTTTAGAAGCGTGGGAAATCCAAACAATCCAGCTAGTGCGGGAAATAAGACAGGAGCTGGTACTCCTAGTGGGGACTGTAGATGGAAATGGAAGATGAGCAGACCGAAAACGCCAGAGAGAAGAAAAACAAATGTAGCAAACGTGATCCCAAGGAGGGAGGGCAGTCTGCCGTTTGTTCCAAGATCAGTGATTCGGGCTTTTTCTGTTGCAAGCATGAGGATGGTAACCGCTAGGAGTATCCAGATCATACTCTCTCGTATAGTAGTGTACAACAAGAGTGGGGGACCAATGATGAATCGAAGGGGATAGAGAAACGCAAGACAGATGAGAATAGCACCATAACTACCGAGTGCGGCTAGTGCAACCGCTTTGTATCCTTCCCCTTTAAGAAGGAGAGTATGCGCAGGGAGAACAGAGAGTGCAGTGTCTTCTTCAGGTGCTCCAATAAAGGTGGTAGGGATTGTATCATGGAATGAATGTGAGATGGACACTGAAATCATAAATCCTGCAATTACAATCAGGATAAACTGCTCAGAGATGCCATAGTCGAACAAGGGATGGAACAGACCAACGATACTACTCGATAGAGAAAGCATAATCAATGCAACATTGTTCACGTGCAACCCAGGTAACAACCCTGTGATGATACCAAGGAGCACGCCAAGAACACAAAAAATGATGATTAAGAGAAAATCAAGCATGTGTTATCCCGCGCTCCTCCAGATGCCATGGGTTGGTTGTGTCACGCTGAGCAGAAATCGGCAGGTCGCTGCATCATAAAGAAATCGCGCTCCGACAGTCACGGTATCATCTTTTGAAAATTGATGAGGACAGGACGATTGATAGATGACCACGATAGAATATTTCCCATCTGTACTCGCCAGGATAAAGGAAGAACCGGAGGGAGCGGTTACAATTCCTGTTACATTCACATTAGTGTTAAGATAGTTGTCTGGGTGTAATGCGAGTTCCCGGAGTGGAAAAACCAGATGATCCCATTTCTGAAGAACGATGACGAATTGTGGGTTGTTGACAACGATTTCCCATTGGTTTTTGTATTGTTGCACTTCCCCAGTAGCCTGTATCGTATCACCATATTCGATGGGTGCCTCTCCTTCGACATAAAGGAGAACGGAATTGGTGCGATTTAGCGCATCTGCAATGGTGATGAGTTGGCTGCCATATGCGGTTGTTCGATAGTCGGTGACAATACCCTGGACGATGACTTGTTGGTCAGTATAATCTGGAATGTCTGAAAGTGATATAAGTATGGGGTGTGTGAAGAGTGAAAGGATATACAACGAGAAAAGTGATCCGATTGTAATAAAAATGATAAGATACTTGAATTTCATTTTCTTCCCCCAGACTAGAATTATAAGAAACAAAATATAGAATTCCTTTATGTATTTTTCCTTCCGTCGGCGTTTTGTTAAAAGAGAGAGGTAAAAGAGAGAGGGGAGAAAACTTTATAATGCAGATTATTCTTCTGGCCACCGTAACTACGACTGGTGGGAGTTATGGTACGAGAAATTGTTCTAAAAGTATCAGAAGCATTCCAGCAAGATGTTGGGTATGGCAGAGCACGAATCGATCATCAGACACGCATGGATCTTGATCTTTCCATAGGTGATGTCATTGAACTTGAGGGGACAAAGGTGACAGCAACGTCGGTGTGGCGGGCTCATCCTTCAGATGAAGGAAAACGTCTCGTTCGAATCGACAACCTAACAAGAAAAAACGCAGGCACCGGGCTTGGTGATCGCGTGAAAATTAGACGCGTCGAGGTAAAAGAAGCGCGGGATGTTGCTCTTGCTCCGCTGATGCCGGAAGGCCAGCGTATCGAATTCGGAATGGGTATCGATGTTATTATCAAGAAGAATATGCTCCGTCGGCCTATTACGAAGGGAGATGAAATTATTATTCCAGGCATCGCGTTTTTTGGCAACGCACTCCCGTTTGTGATTGTTGATACGAACCCTCATGGGATTGTCATGATCACGGAACGCACCATTTTACACGTGAAGGAAGAAGCGGCAAAAATCACAGAGGAGGAGGGGCCTCGTGTTAGTTATGAGGACATCGGTGGTCTTCATGTTGAGATTCAAAAAGTGCGTGAGATGATTGAACTGCCATTGAAACATCCTGAGTTGTTCGATCGGTTAGGAATTGATCCTCCAAAAGGGGTTCTCCTGCATGGTCCCCCAGGGACGGGAAAAACGCTGATTGCAAAAGCTGTCGCAAACGAGTCAGGTGCGAATTTTTACACGATTAATGGCCCGGAAATCATGAGTAAATTCTATGGGCAAAGTGAAGAGAACCTGCGGAAAGTCTTCGAAGAGGCGCAGAAGAATGCACCGTCGATTGTGTTTCTTGACGAGATTGATGCTATCGCACCAAAACGCAGTGAAGTCCATGGTGAGGTGGAGCGTCGTGTTGTCTCTCAGTTGCTTACGCTCATGGATGGTCTGAAGGGGCGGGGTAAAGTTATTGTGATTGGTGCAACAAACATCCCTGATGTGATTGACCCTGCGTTACGACGCCCTGGGCGGTTTGACCGGGAGATTCGTATCGATGTTCCAGATAGGAATGGAAGAAAAGAGATCCTGTTGATACATACCCGGGGTATGCCGATTAACCCTGGTTTCGGAGAGATGTATACCGGTGAAACATTGAAAGAAGAGAAAATTTTAAGCATCCTGAAACAAGGGATTAAGAAGATACATATCTCTGATTTATTGCGTAGCATGTTACGTTCGAAGGATAGAAATAAACGAGCGGAGGTCGTTGGCAAATATCTTGATGTGGTGTTCACTTCCTTTAAAGAGGAAATGCCTCCTGTTTTTTATGAAAAAGTGGTTCGACTGATTGCTGATGAGATTACGAATTTGTTACCGTATGATCTGGATGATTCTGAGGCGAATGTCAGCGCAGAGCAGCAGATCAACGAACGACTGGCCACAATCCGAGAAAACCCAGATGAATTCATTAAGCGGATTTCGAAGGAAGCATTACTGGACGAGATTGCAGACATCACCTATGGGTTTGTGGGGGCGGACCTTGCCGCACTAGCCAGAGAGGCTGCGATGAACGCGTTGCGACGGTACCTCCCTGAGATCGATTTGGAAAAACCGATTCCCATCGAGCTACTGGAGAAGATGGAGGTGACGTTGGATGATTTCAAGAACGCGCACCGAGGAATCGAACCCTCTGCGTTACGGGAGTTCTTTGTGGAAATCCCAAAAATCTCTTGGCAGGACGTGGGTGGGTTAGAGGATGTGAAGCAAAGTTTGAAGGAAGCAGTCGAATGGCCGCTTACCCAGCCTGAGGTGTTCAAACGGATGGGGATCCACGCGCCTCGGGGGATTCTCCTTTATGGACCGCCAGGGACGGGGAAGACGCTTCTTGCAAAAGCGGTTGCTCATGAGTCCAAGGCAAATTTCATCTCAATTAAAGGACCTGAGGTGCTCAGCAAATGGGTCGGTGAAAGCGAAAAAGCGGTCCGTGAGCTGTTCAAGAAAGCCCGTCAGGTCGCCCCGACGATTGTGTTTCTCGATGAGATTGATTCGATTGCGCCGCGTCGAGGGGCATTCGAGGGGTCGCATGTGACTGAGAGTGTGGTAAACCAGTTATTGACGAGTATTGATGGGTTGGAAAGTATGGAAGGGGTGGTGGTAATCGGGGCGACGAACCGACCAGATATCATTGACCCAGGGTTGCTTCGGCCAGGCCGGTTCGATCGATTGTTGTTAATCCCTGCACCGGATAGTGTGTCGCGGCTTGAAATCTTTAAGATACATACGAAAGATATGCCGCTCGCAAAGGATGTGTCCTTAGAGGGCATGGCAGATAAAACGGTCGGTTTCTCTGGTGCCGATATCGACGCACTCTGTCGTGAGGCAGCGATGATTGCTTTACGAGATGATATCAATACGAAAGAAGTCCGGAAGGCACATTTTGAGCGTGCGATAGCAGAGGCTCGAGGGAGTCTGACTGATGATGTGATAAAATATTATAAAAAAGTGAAGGAAGACATGGGGAGCAGTATCGCCAAAAAGGATAAAAAAGAACGAGACATTCAATATATGTAAGTTTGTATAAAAAAACAAGAGGGATATGATGAAAGTACTGGAGAGTGATTTGAGAGGAAAAACAGTGATGAGTGAAGAGGGGTTGTACCTTGGCATTCTAAGGAATTCACTGGTGGACGAGAGAACTGGTCAGTTGCTCAGTATTCTTGTGGAACCTTCTGAGGATATTGATCCACGGTTGTACCACCTTGATGAAGTCGGCCATTTGGTGTTTCCGTTTGAGGCCATCCGTTCGGTAAAAGACGTTATTATCGTTGGTGGAAATTAAACGATAAACCTCTTCTTTTTCTTCTTTTTTATCGGTGAATGTTGTGCTGATTTTTAGAGGAAAAATGTCGGTGTCTTTGTATTAGGGGGACCCCTTTATTTCGTGTGGAAATATTATAAGGATGTAGTCGCTATGAATGAAAATGATGACGTCAGTAGTCTTGAACATATATGTATTTTGAACTATTTGAATATTGCGATTTATAAAAATATAATTTTAAAAAAATATTAGTATTAAAACAGTGCGTGCTACCTGTTTCCATGCGAAATCATCCCCTCCCCCATCCTTCTATACAACAGGAGAAAAGACCGACAAAAATTAACACAAAAATTTATTATACTGCAAACCCTTACCAGCTTACGAGGAGGCGTGTTTTATTCTCAAAGAAACGGCAAATAGAGACATCTTCAGCCATCTTCTGAGCTGCGAAGGATTGTTCACTGATCGAGAGGTTATGCGATCATCCTATATGCCAGAAATTCTTCCCCATCGGGAAAAAGAAATCAATGATCTAGCAAATATTCTGGTCCCTGCCCTCAGAGGAGAATCTCCCTCGAATGTATTTATTTACGGAAAAACAGGGACAGGAAAAACAGCGGTTGTGAAATTCGTCGGCAAAGAACTCTTAAAGAAGGGAGAGCAAACCGGGAAGAAAGTCAATTTCATTTACCTAAACTGCGAAATCGTGGACACCCAGTACCGATTACTCCAAAACATCGCGAACCGTTTCATCAACGAATGGAACGACCACGTCCCCTTCACAGGATGGCCAACCGATGAAGTTTATTCCAAGGTAAAAGGGATGATGGATAAAGAGAAAAGCGTCACCGTTATCGTACTGGATGAAATCGATAAACTCAAAGGTGACGAAGCTCTGTACAACCTCACGCGCATCAACACCGAACTGGACAACGCCCGGGTCTCCGTCATCGGCATTTCGAATGATCTGAAATTCACTGACTTTCTGGATCCCCGCGTCAAATCCAGCCTCGGGGAGGAAAGCATGATCTTCTACCCCTATGATGCGGAACAACTCCAGGATATTCTACGAGCTCGCATCAACACCGGCCTCAGACCAGGAGTCATCGAGGAAGATGTCGTCCCCCTCTGCGCGGCGCTCTCCGCCCAGGAGCACGGGGACGCCCGAAGAGCGCTCGATCTTCTTCGCGTATCCGCAGAACTGGCAGAGCGCAGCAAGACTCCGAAAATCACACGGTCGCACGTGCGTCTCGCACAGAACAAAATCGAACTCGACCGCATCACCGAAGTGGTCCGCACGCTTCCGAATCAATCCAAACTCGTGCTGTACTCAATTTTCATCCTCGATAAACAAAACAAAAAAGCAGGGAACACACAAGCACTCACCACCGGAGAGGTCTATGAGGTATACAAAGAACTGTGTAAAAAGACCAGATACAATTGCTTGACACAACGAAGGACCGCAGATCTTATCTCCGAACTGGATATGCTTGGCGTCATCACCGCACGGGTGATTTCAAAGGGACGCCATGGCAGAACCACAGAAATCCAGCTATCCACCACGTCCTCCTTCAAAGATCTCCTAACCGTCCTTCAAGAAGATGACATGTTCAAGGAACTCGCCAACTACAAAATGAAAGGCCAGGCTCGCCTCACCGTCTAAGACAGGCGTTAACTTACTGAAACCATAGGCGTTAATGTATGCACACAACCCTCCATCCGTCTGCATCCGATGCACTCCAGTTTATCAAAGAGCATCATTCTTCCAAACCAGAAAGAACCCTGCTGCTGATGATGGGCGAATGTATGGTAGATTATCATGGACGAGCCAAATCATTGCTCGACTGGGGCGAACGTCTCATCATGATAAAACAAGATGGCACCGTGCTGGTCCATCAACCAGTGATGCGCGAACCAGTGAACTGGCAGCCAACCGGCAGCATCACCGAATTCAACACGAAGGACGACCTCCTCATCCTCAACTGCCGGCATCTCAAACCCCCAGAGAAAATGAAAGTAACCTTCCGGCAACTCAAGCTCGTGACCGCAACATCCCTCGTGGATCGTGCCAGTCTCGTCATCGCAGGGATGGAAATCGATGTCGTCAACCAAATCGTGAATGACCCGGCCCTCATCGAAGAAGGCCTTCGTATCGTAAAACGTGAAAAACCCGTGAAAACTGGGTCCATTGATTTATATGGATTTGACAAAAACCATATCCCTGTCGTCATTGAAGTCAAGCGCAGTCTTGCAACGATTAGCTCTGTCCATCAGCTTCGCATGTACGTCACTGACATTAAAAAAGACAGAGAAGAACCAAAGGTCCGTGGCATTCTTTGTGCGCCCCGTGTCCCGGACATGGTAAAAAAACTCCTTAAGGAACAGAATTTGGAATGGCGAGAAGTCGAACGAAAAATTATTTTACCAGACAATCGACAAAAGACATTAAAAGAGTTTTAATTGTCTCCGGACGACAATCCGCTGCGGCATCGTCTTATAACAAGGGCAACTCACCGGTCACTTGATCGAGAAGATTGCTTGGTGCAGGGCCAATGCCCAGGACGGTCTGCGTCCCCTCAGCAATCTCTGTATGACCCGCATCGGAAATGAGGGCGGTGCAGATACCAAGGTTCTCCGCCTTCTCCTTCAAGGGGAAAAAATCATCAAGACCGTCGACTTTCACCACGACTTTTTTTGCCCCTTCTCGCTGCCATTTAACAAACCAATCCGATTTGTTCTTCTTAGTCAAAAGAGTACATTCCACCGCCGCATGAGACACCTGCGCAGCAAGTTTTCCTGCAGAAAGGAGGAGATCAGAACGAGTAACCAACACCATTTTATACTCAAGATCTCTTGACTTTTTCTTCAAAGGGCTCATGCTTTGTCATCTCACGAAACGATCCCTTCCGCCATTTCTCGCCCAGTTCATAAGCTTTTGTAAAATCAAAAATCCCTTTCACCAGCAATGTTTTCTCCCCAAACTCAACGTGTTTCAACGGGACCCCTAAAAACAACGATCCTGATTTGATAATCAGCACATCATGATCGATTGACACGCTCTCCCCAATCTTTTTCCCTGAGCCATCTACCACAAACTTGCATATCATCGAGGCATCCGTCGTCTCAACAGTTTTCTGTGGTTCTGATACTTCTTTTTTCTTCGTAAAAAAGAACATACTCCCGAAATAAACAGACATCATCAAGATAATATTGATATTCAAAACCATGGATGCCTGTAATACCGTCTTTATTATAAATCTTTGTTGACATTCTGAAAAGCAATGAACGAGTACGAAATCGCAGTCATTGGTGGGGGACCTATCGGATGCTTTGTCGCAGAGCAGCTTGCACGGCAAGGACGACAGGTCGTCGTATTCGAAGAACACCCGACCATAGGAGAACCCATGCACTGCGCAGGCCTCATCAGCCAACGAGTCCTAGGCATCATCCGATGCCCACAAGACGAGGTTGTCCAGAACCGCATTTACGGAGCCATCATCCACAGTCCCGCAGGGGATCTCCTCACGATTGGTGATGATAAAGGCCATGCGGTCGTCATCAACCGCCAGAAATTCGATAGGTACATCGCGCACAACGCGCAGAAAGCGGGAACAACACTTCTGCTGCGGCATAAACTCGTCACTCTAACCAAACAACTTCCCACTCTCACACTCAAAGTACAGCACGAGGATCAGCAACTCCTGTTTCGCTGTAACTTACTCATCGGTGCTGATGGCGCCCATTCACGCGTACGAGCGACCGTCGGCTTTCCAACACCCGGGGAACTGTTACCTGGCATCAGTGCAGAGCTGTCTGATGCCACCCTCGACCCGAAATACGTCCACATCTATATAGGAAACAAAATAGCACCAGGCTTTTTCGCTTGGGTCATCCCCACCAACACCCAAGGGACAAGCGCACGCATCGGACTGTGCATCGGAAAACAACATGCCCGTTCACTCAATCACTACTTTACCACCCTACGAGCTGAACCATTGTTACGAGGAACCACTGTGACGAAGCGTTTCGGTGGTACCATCCCCTTAGGACCATTGAAAAAAACAACAGATGAACGCATCATGCTCGTCGGAGATGCAGCTGCACAGGTAAAACCTACCTCGGGAGGTGGTCTGTATCCCGGGTTACGCTGCGCGACACACTGCAGCAACACTGCCGAGGAACTGTTCCGAAACCAATGTTTTGATGAAGAAAGCGTACAGCACTATCATACGAGCTGGACGAGCGACATCGGTCGGGAACTCGCACTTGGGATGCGATTCAGAGCCGTATTTTCCCACCTTACGGACCATCAATTCGATAAATACCTCAAAAAACTCAACAAACAAAAAACCCTTGACATCATCAATGCGTATGGTGATATCGACTACCCCTCACGCCTTGTACTTCCTCTTTTAAAAACCTCACCCGCATTGCTCGGTCTGGCTCCCACATTGCTAAAACGCAAGACTCAGTAAGATTATCTCTTTTTTCTCGTAGACGACGGTGGCGGAGGGACATAATACTCTTGCTCACTATAGTCAGATGGCTCAGTGTCCTCAGGCTCGAAGAGTTTCCTTTTTCCTCTCCGAAACCCCCCTTTCTTCTTTCGTATGAAATACAGGATGACGATCAGTACAACCAACAAGAGAAAGACAAGGATGCAAGGTAAAAACAATCCAAGGACATAGACCGGAGACGCGTTCAAAACGCAGGTAAGAACCGTAGACTGCGCTGTGGCTGCCTCATCAAACGTCAGCTCGACATAATCCCGTCCGTCATTTGTTTTTCCAATGATAAGAGACCTCCCGGCGTTCTCACTGGCATTAACGGTGATGCCTCGCGGGAAGATAATCCGGTACGTCACCGTCTGGTTCTCGATGCCCTGAAGCGCATACTGTTGTGGCACCACTGAAAGCTCGGTAGGCCATAACGACATATTGAATTGAATCATGTACAATTCATTGGCGTAATTAGAGACGACAACAGGTATCACCTCGTCCATCGCAGAAATATCACCATCCCAAACAAGAGAGTTGGTAAACGTGGTTCTGTCGATGCTTCCTTTCACTTCTAATCCATGGAAGATGTTAGACAACCGTTGTTGGAACAATGCCGTCTTCTCTGCAAGAAAGGCCAGCATCTGACCTTCGTCAAAGACGTTTTCCTCTGTGCAAAGACGAAACGCATCTGCGTTCAAGTATGAAAGATTGATTTTGGGAGAAAACGGCAGGGTATCAGACCGTTGAATCACGTAGAGACGGTCGTCCTCTTTCATCTTGACGGAGGTTGTCAATTGGTTTTTCCCTGTGAACACACTAGGAATATCCAAATCCATCTTGACCAGTTCGATATCAATATGCGTCTCAATGTGTTCCGCGGTATAAGGCGGATTCGGCTGACGCTCTGAGCGGAACACCCCAGAAAGCGGGGTGGTACCATTCCAGAGATAATCCGTCGCTCCATTCAAAGTAATATTCGTTGGCAGACGTAACGTTATCCCATAGGGATATCCGATTCCATGCAACCCCTCACCAAAGTTCAGATCCATCGAGGAAAGGGAAACGTTCGCTCCCGCGTTTATCAACCCAAAGAACGCTCGAGCAGGCATCTGATGAAACGTTAATGCAATCTCAGGATCCTGAAAGTTCGCCCGGATTGCTGGCGTGTCATCCATCTGCGTCACATTATATGGCGTTGAGCAGTTGATGGTCGTTTCTGCATCCCAGCTAAATGATAGACTGAGGTTCTGTTGAAATGAAGAACCTTCGATGATATGGGTTGTCTGCTGTTCGATAGGCTGAAGTGTTTTATCAAAAAGAGCCATCCAAGTCAACAATCCATTATCAATGAATAAACGCACTCCATCCGCAGGTATGCTTTTCACTCCAGTCACAAATGCAGGAAGGACATTGTAAGGACGAATGTCGACTCTTTTAACAAGGATCGAACTCATAAAATTAATGTTAGTCACAGTTCTGGTATCTAAAACTAACTCAAGAGAGATATCCTCTGTTTCTGAGGCGGGGGTCGTCGGATTTTTTGATTGTAATGAGATTGTCGCCTCTATTCCATCAGCAGTACCATCCCAATTCTGTACCACCCATCGCATGGTGTTCGTATCAGGAGTTGTGTCTGCTGTGTTTGCGTACACCAGTGTCATCGTGCTAGGAAGTGTATACACAAACGTGGTATTCCACCCTGGTTCTGCATGCAAATCAAAATAATAGGTGACTGTTGCACCCATATCGAGCACACCATTGAGAAAATCCGGAAGATTCAAAGAACCATTATATCGAAAAAACGCAGGGGTAAGATTCACGCGAAACAAATCAAGAAACAACGGTGTTTCATACGTAGGAGTTGGAGTCATGGTATCGACGTTCGCATCCACAAACGCTGCTTCAACCTGTGTTTTTACTGACTCATGAAGACGAAGCATAATCGCTCCCATAACGTACGGATTGGTTGTCGCCATCTCCTCTATCGCTTGTCTAGTATAGACCGTGTCAAAAACATTGATACGATTCACCAGCATAGAGGCTTGCACAGTCAACTGAGATCCCGAAAGAAAACTACAGGTAAGCGTCGCATCGACATTACTCTCTGATGATGCTTCTGCTACCAGTACCAAAACGCTGAAAGAACATCCACACAAAAGAAGAACTACCATCATGTGGTACAACAAACGACCTCGCATCGCATCCTCACTTTCTAAGGAACTAAGCAAAAACTGTTATAAAAACTTTCTTACGAAATCACTAAAAAGACATGGGCTATTTACGATGTCACCTTATGTTTATCCTTGGAGGAACCTCTGCTCAAAGCATTGCAGCAAATCTCGCAAAGCGCCTTCGACAACCGCTAGTGCACACCACGTATAAACGATTTCCTGATGATGAATTTTACGTTCGCCTGCTCGATGACCTTACTGGGCAGGATGTGTTGATAGTTCAGACCGCATATCCCGATCAAAAACTTGTCGAACTTCTCCTCCTCCAGGATGCAGTTCATGATGCAGGTGCAAGAAAAATCACGGTCATACTGCCTTACTTTGGCTACAGCAGGCAAGACAAAAAATTCGAGGAAGGGGAAGCGATTAGCGCCAGAGCCGTCGCCGAGCATATCAGCATGTATGCGGACTGTGTCATCACCGTCGATCCACACAAGGAGCATATTCTCCGCTTCTTCACCGTGCCGGCGTACAGTTGCTCAGCAGTTTCTACCATTGCACAGTATCTCAAAGAAAAACATATCGATTTTATCCTTGCCCCTGATGAAGGAGCTAAGCAGCGAGCAAAAGAAGCAGCTACATTCATCAACTGCGAGTACGATTACCTGGAAAAAACGCGCATCGATGGTTCCACCGTAAAAATAACACCAAAAAAACTTGATGCTCATGGAAAACATGTTGCCATCATCGATGACATCATTTCCACGGGCGGCACCATGGCACAATCAATTAAAGAGCTGAAAAAACAAGGGGCAAAATCCGTCTCAGTAGCCTGCACGCATGGGTTATTCATCGGTGGCGCAAAGCAAAAACTCCTAGCTGCAGAGTGCGACGACATCATTTCGACGGATACGATTGAAACTGAGTTTAGTAAAATCAGTGCCGCTGACTGTATTGCGGAAACCATTAAAAAAGCAATCCTGCATTTAAAAAGATAAGGAGCTTCTTTTGCAGTAATTTTAACGGAATATGTCGGTATCCGCTATCTATCCCCAAAAGAGTTAGAAAGAGTTAGATAACCATCCCTAGTCACAGACTGAATGAATCACGAAATGATTATCGGTTAAATCAGAAAGAATTAAACCCTTTCAACGCTAATCCTATAGAACTACTTTGGAACTATTCTGTATACGATTGATCCAGGGGGATGAGACCTTGATTTTTTTCTATATTGTAATGCAACTCTTTAGTGTTGAATAGTTTTTTGTCATCGATTTAATTATACTTACATCATATTTTTCATTATCTTTTAGTCCATCAAAAGGCTAATAGAATGCTCATGAGTTCCATTTTAGTATGATTTTTCAGACTTTCCTCCTTACTTTCGGAACTACTGTTTTAGAGATAAGGTATTTATAAGACCATCAATTTACGGTTGTAACCAACCGAGAGTGAAACCTATGCGGAAACGAGCAGAATTGAAAATGCAAACACAACCAGAGTCGGTTCCAACGTCGAAACCATCACCAGTCCTAACCACTCCAGTACGAAAAAGCTTTCGTTCAAAGAAAAACTGGTGGATTGGTGTTGCGCTCATAGCGACCTTTTTCTTGGTTCTCTTCATGAACTCCTATTTCAATATCACATCAAATGTGAATATCAATCCGGATGGTACAACTCTTACGGATACCTATTATTTGTCTGGTCCTGACCCGTATTATAACATGCGACTCGTTGATACTACAGTAAAGACCGGTTCTTTTCCTTATTACTCAGCTAATGATCCTCTGCTCGCATATCCACTTGGAAGATCAGGGCAACGTGCACCTCTCCTAGTCATGTCTGCTATCGGATTCAGTACACTGCTTACTCCATTTATGAGCGAAGGTGATGCGATTGGATATTCAATGCAGTTTATTCCAGCTTTATTCGGCGCATTACTTATTTTTCCTGTCTATTTTATCGGAAAAACATTATTCGGAAAAAAAGCGGGACTTGTCGCCGCTCTTTTGATTGCCCTTATTCCTATTCATATAAGCTCAGGACATGGATCGGCCTATGCTCTTTTTGATCACGACTCTTTTAACTTATTTTTGTACTTCTTAACTTTTTTATTCCTTATAAAAAGTATTAAAGAAAAAGATACTCTCCGTCGTCTTTTATACGCCCTTCTCGCAGGTATCCCTCTTGCTGCTCTTTCCATGGTTTGGGTAGAAGCAGAATTCCTCTACACAGTTATTACTATTTACGCTGTCGTGCAACTACTAATTGATTTATTCACCAATAAAGTAGAAGAAGGCTTCGTTATGAGCATCGCTATTGCACTTTTTACCGGTTTTTTAATTTCATGGCCGATTTCATATGCTAAAGGGGAACTTTTTGGATTGGCGTTCTTTTTAGCACTTGGTGTCGCGGTCTTTGGTGGTCTTTGTATCCTTTTCAAACGAAAGCAAATCCCTTGGGTTCTCTCGTACCCCCTCATCGCTGGTATTGGTCTAACCGCTGCCGCATTTCTCTATGTTGTTTATAATAATCCACAGATGTTCTCATTTTTCTCGTCCTTAAATGATATCTCGCGTATTTTGTATGGTTCAGGTATTTATGGAGGAAAAGTAGATTTGACGATTGCAGAAGCAGGAACGTACAATCTGAGTCGAACCGTGATGTCCTTTGGCCCTGCGTTATACTGGCTTGCTTGGGCTGGTTTTGTGTTCCTTATCTATCACTATATTAAACAGAAAGGACGACGAGATTACCTCATGATCCTTACCTTATTCGTCATTAATATCTGGTTAACATCAACCGCTGGTCGTTTCCTCAATGACATGGTCCCTTTGATTGCTCTTCTCGCAGGATGGATTATTTGGTTTGTCATCAGTAAGGTTGACTATAAACAGATGGCTCGAAACATCCGGAATGCTGGAGGAGGGTTCCGAGGAATCCGAAAAGGCGTTAGAATCTACCACCTTTTAGGGGTCCTCTTTATCGCTTTTCTTGTCTTGATTCCGAACGGGTACCTCGCACTGGATGCAGCAGTACCCTCCGCAGCGTCAAAAAACGGAACAAGTAATCTGAAATATGATTTCTTCGGACAAAATCATTCCTCTGCCTTCGGTTCTAGTAGTTACAAAGAGCAATATTGGGTTGATGCCTTTGGCTGGTTAAACAAACAAGATACTGACATTGCGGATCCAACGAAACGCCCTGCCTATATCTCCTGGTGGGACTACGGGTTTTACGCAGTCGCAGTCGGAGGACATCCAACGGTTGCGGATAACTTCCAAGATGGAATTCCACCCGCGGCGAATTTCCATACCGCAAAAAGCGAAAAAGAAGGGGTCATCGTCTGGATAGTTCGTTTATTAGAAGGAAATCGAAAAGATAACAACGGGGTCGCGTTCTCTGATTCGGTTCTTACTGTATTGCAGAAGCATCTTGGTAATAACAATACCACCCAAGTCACATCCTGGATGCTCAATCCCGCAACATCTCCTTCGCAGGGCGCACCAATCGGAGAAGAATACGATTCAGAGCTAAGTAAACTGATGAAGGTCGGTGAGCAATATCCTGATAATGCGTATTATCATGACATTGTCCAATTGTTGAATGAGACGTTAACCGATGATCAACTCACTTGGTTATATCATGATATCCAAGAAGCCACCGGGTATAGTATTCGCTATTATGGTGTTGAAGGGTATGATGAGCAGATTTTCAACATCTTCGCATTCCTCGGGGATAAAAGTAACATCCTCACCGCGCTGAGAACCGCGGGCACACAATTCTATAATCCTGAGGATGACTTTATCCAAATCCTCTACACCGGATACACGGTCAATACCGATGGGTCCCAGGGACCTGATGGTCAATGGACTGCGCAGCAGCTCAACGACATGCCCCAGGAACAGCGAAACCGCATCGCTATTACGGGAACGGGCACCATCTACAAAGAAGATTATTTTAACACCATGTTTTATCGAACCTATATCGGAACCCCTGCTCAGCAAGATGCCAACGGGAATTATCAAATCCCCAATCAACAGATCCCCTGTTACGCGATGAAGCATTTCGTTCCCGTGTATGTATCACCTTTTCCCTACTATAGCGAGAGCAGAAGCGCCGTGGTCATTGCGAAATACTTTGAAGGCGCATTCTTCAACGGCTCCATCAGCTGTAACAACACCCCGTTGTCCTATGTGACGGTCGCGGTTCTTGATGAATACGGGTTCCCGCATGATTACATGCCGACTGATGAAAACGGAACCTTTGCCCTGTTAGCACCGGGTGGAAACATCACCTTACTGTTCACCTACGCCAATGATGTGTTCCTGAAAAGTATCACCTTCAACAGCACCAGCGATGCCCTCTACGCCCCGGTCACCGATGCAGAAGCCATGCGTAGGAACGGAACGAAGTATTCCCGGGACTTCGAGGTAATTGTCAACCTATCAACCTTGGACGGATATGTCTATCAGGATACAAATAACAATAATTCCTATGACCCTGGGATCGATACCCCTCTCTCTGGTATCGCCGTTCAATTAGATGATTATTACTTCGGCAACCCGGTTCAACCAGTGACAACAGACGAGCAAGGATATTACCTCTTCCAGAATTTATACCCAAGTAAATATAATCTTTCTGCAGTTGAAGGAGATTATACCCTTCTGAATCGACAAGGCATCAATGTCGAACCTGATACGAACACGTACAATATCTCAAAACCAAAACTCTCTGGAATCAACGGAGTTGTCTATCAGGACCTCAATAACGATAAGAAATACACTGCTGGCGAGGAAGAAAGCGACGTACACCTCCAGCTTACCTATACCAAACTCGACGGCACTCAGCTTTCCGTAACGAATGTCATCACCACTGCAGCAGGGTCCTATGCATTTCCCTCATTAGTCCCAGGAGAATACACCCTGAATGCGACAA